>NZ_JBJPHS010000008.1:0-123715 GCF_052939495.1 Phormidesmis sp. 146-12
TTTTTGTCTCATTTGAGATCCCATCTCACCCAAAACTAATTAATCGAGGTGCCCGCCAGTTTCTCTATTCAATTCCTCTATTCAATAAAGGACGATTATATGAAATGATCGTTCTTTTTTGTACCTTAAATCATCGTCGATCGAGCAGTTGAATCAAGCGGCTGACGTTTTCAGTTTGGGCGGCAACGATCGCGGCTTGCTCTCTAATGGTGACTTGTTGAGCCTCATTCATACGCTCAATTGCTAAGGTTTGTTGGGTAGCAACTTCGAGCAGGTGTTCGGTATTGGTGGTGAGGCGATCGAGGCGATCGTCCAGATTTCTAAATTTTTCGTCCACATCATGAAAGCCTACCGTAATCAATTCTGTGAGCCGTCCGATCTGATCGATCAGAATTTCTAGTTTTTGGCTCTGTCGGCTGGATGCCTGAACAAGTTGAGTTACAAGTACGGGCAGTTGGCTCCACTGCTGCTCAATCGATGGGTTGTTTGGGAAGTCTGTCATCGCTGTTCTTCTCGCTGCATAGAGAATGGTAGCAGGTTAGCCGCTTGATCGATAAAATCCCGCTGTGTTGAGAAGTCTCTTATGCGTCGGGTTGGCTTTGTGAAACGTTGAAGCGCATACTCAAATCGAGCCAGGGCGATCGCGTCATCGGGCCACTGCTTGAAATAAAATCCACGCCTGTTTGGGCGATCGCTCTGATCGTTTCCAAACTGACATTTCCCGATGCTTCGATTTTGATGCGATCGTTGTAGTGGCGAATCTTTTGCACCGCGTCCTTCATCAACTCTAAAGGCATGTTGTCCAGCATAATAATGTCGGCTTGATGGTGTAGCGCCTCTTCAACCTGGGACAGCGATTCGGTCTCGACCTCGATCGTCAACGGGTAGGGAATGTGAGACCGAACCTTGGCGATCGCAGATCCAATACCCCCAGCAGCAACAATGTGATTGTCTTTGATCATCGCTGCATCGTCTAATCCCATTCGATGGTTGACGGCTCCGCCGACCTGAGAGGCATACTTTTCGAGCAGACGCAGCCCTGGCGTTGTCTTGCGAGTATCGACGAATTGAGTCGGCAAATCGGCGATTTTTTCGACATACTTTCGGGTCATCGTTGCAATGCCACTCAGCCGCATCGCTAAATTAAGCGCCACCCGTTCGCCCGTCAGCAGCGCATCAAACGATCCTTGAAGGTTGGCGATCGCTTCACCCTTTTGACAAGTCTCTCCTTCTGCAATCAAGGGTTGAAACCTGACGGCCGCATCCAAGTGATGAAACACTCTGGCGGCGATCGGCAATCCGGCGATGATGCCTGTTTCTTTGGCGATCCAGACGGCGTGATTTTGCTGAGTCCCCGATGGAAAGAGGCTCTGCGTGGTGCGATCGCCGCGCCCAATATCTTCGAGCAGCCAGCTTTGGAGGAGTGGGTCGATCGCCAAAAACGGTGGCAGTGTAGCCATTGAAATATCTGCGTGTAGAGTCTTCGTCATTATAAACAGCGATCGCGTTTGAATTTCTTAATATCTGAACGTCTGTTCATACGTTATGATGAAGTCACAAACCAAAGGAGACGATTATGACGACTGTTACCCAAATGAAATGTGCTTGCGAACCCTGCCTGTGTGTGGTGTCTACAGAAGGTGGCGCAGTTGAAAAAGATGGCAAACTCTATTGCAGCGAAGTCTGTGCTGATGGACATCCTCAAGGACATGGCGACTGTGGACACAAAGGCTGTACTTGCTAATTGGTTTTGAGCTGATTAATGGTGGGGCCGTACTTTTCGATGCGACAGCTAGAAGAGGCTGCCCCTATTTTTAATGGATATATTTTTAATGAAAGGTTGCGATCGGATTTTCAGTAGGTTACTGAGATCTAAGGATCGTGAATTAAACAACCTGTAATTCTCGCGGTTTCGCGTCGTTTAATTCGGCTTCTGCCCCCTAAATCCCCCAAATTTGGGGGACTTTGAACCGCGAAACTGCCTTAAATTCTAGAATGTCTGCTTTCTCAAAGTCCCCCAGAATGGGGGATTTAGGGGGCGAAGCAACTAGGCAATCATCGATCTTATTTAATTCACGATCCTAAGCGCGATCGCTACAAATTTTTGAGCAAGTCAGTCTCAATCTAGATACTTTGTCGAAAGACTCTGACGGCTTCTCCGTTGTCTGTTTGAGCTATCAAAACGCATCTTGTGAGCAGGTCGATGTTGAGCGTCTCCAGTCCTGGCAATTCACTGCAATAGATCTGCTCATAGCCATCTTCTCGCAGGTGATGCAAGGTAAATAATCCATCTTGCCAAAACCAGACTTCAGAGACTCCTAATATTCTATATCGCGCCAGTTTGCTCTCGCCGCCGCTTGTAAAAACAACTTCAATTGATAAGTCAGCGATCGGTTTTAATTCGCCAATGCAATAAGACTCATCTGCTTGTGCAGACGCTTCGGTTTCTTTTTCCTGCGTCATGGAGCCAGTTGGCTTAAAGTTGATGCCTTTTTCGTAGAAGAACGTTTCGATCAGGTAGCCAATTAGACTTTTGAAAAATTCGTGATCTTGTCCAGGCATCAGAAGTTCGATCGTTCCCTTGTAGTAGGTCAGTTTGATGCCGGGGGAATCGGTCAAGCCCTGCTGAATCAGCTTAAAACTCTCCCAGGTGCCAGGAAAGGTCATCACTGTGTCGTGGGTTTTGTCGAGTAATTGCGTCATACGATCGCACTGCTGGCTATGAATGATTTTAACTCGCAGATGATGTGAGCGATCGCTTCAGATCTTCGTTGGGTCGATTGTAGCTTGACTCATACAGCGCATTCTCCTGGATCATTTTTGAGAAGTGTCAGAAGGTCTTGAGCGGCAGCATAGCTTTCGTAGGGCGACCAAATCTCGATAATGGGCAGTGTGTTATTGATTTCTGGTTCTTGAGATTCTAGAAGCTCTACGAAGTTACTAACTTGCTGCTGTTGAGGGGCTGGGAGTTTGCGCCATTTTTCGATGAGTTGCTGTTCAGAAAGCATAGGTTCTCCGATCGCTTCAGCAACCATTATAAAAGGCAGGATCAGGAAAGCGATCGCTCCTCCTCATCCTCTCAGTTTCATCTCGGTTCGCGGCGATATTTTTTGAGTTCTGGGATGCCTTGTAGAGGGTTGCGTGCCTGGTAGTCTTTGTGTTGTCCGTAAAACCAGAGGAGGGTGCAGGGGAGGACGATCGTGCCCCACAACAAAGCCACTTGCCACCCAGGAAGAAGGTTTAGAAATGCAAGGGTTGAATAGCAAACAGTGATAGGCAACCAACAAAAAAATGAAAACGCCAACGCTGCAAAAGATCTGCGAGAATCCGGTTTATCTCTATACCAGGCAATAAGACCAAAAATGGCAGCAGGAATAGCAACAGAACCAGCAACAGGAAGATTACTAAAAACACCAACAGAAACAATGATTATAATAGCACCGATAAAACCAGCAGTGATATTCAAAGTAATGGTAATAATGCCAGCAACAGTAATAGCAGCAGTTTTACGGTTTGTTATGGTTTCAAACAAAATCTCGATTCCAGCCCACACTAAACGCTGTGCATACAATCGACGTAGTTCGACCAGAAATGTAACCACGCCGAACAGTCCGAAATTCATGAAGAGATCGGGGGCAAAACGGTCTTCAATGCCTTGTTGTAGAAAAACCCAGAAACAAACAATCACCAGACTATTCAAGCCAAACAGCCAAGATGTCCAAGCTTGCGGCGACTGAAATGGCAAGTAAAACATTTGGATGAGTGCTACAGCAGATAGTAAGAAAGCACATCCTAGAATGACGCGATAATGCCAGCCTGTTTTGAATCGATACGTCATTCGCCGGAAGAGTCGTGACCAATCGCCTTTGTCTGGTTTTCGTCCGTTGATTAATCGATTCAGTAAATCAAGCTGTAGCTTTGGTGGAAGTCCAGAGAGCAAAAACGCCCATCTGAAAAGAGATTGTTGAACGCCTAATAAGTTATTAACTTCTTGTCTAATAAGATGTTCGATGTCGGGTGTGATGGTTTGTTGTTCGAGTAAGGCTTCTGCTTGAGAACTTAACTTTTTGGGTAAATCAACCTGTTGGCGAAGCGCGATCGCACACACCGGAATCACCAAACGCGGATCAAGATTCAATGGAGTTAGGTCCGTCTCGATCGGTGCCTCCTGCAACAAATAGGCGATGCGATTGGCGACGATCGACAAGGCAGATCTCAACACAAGTGGAGATGAGAAAACGTCACCAGCCGAAACGTTAGTTGTAGAGTCATAAGTCGAACCAAAAAATGGCTCCCAAACCCAATCCAGTAGGAATTTATTATCGAGCTGCGATCGTTCAAGCTGACATTCTCGAAACGCTGCTTCTATTTCTGGCTGGGAAATCAATCTCCCCAAGTGCCAAGCAGTTCGCCCCGACATTTCTGCATTTGAATGCCACAAAAACGGAACCAACCCCTGAGCCGCTCCCGGAGTCCCAATTCTCGCCAAATCATTCAGTGCATTCTGGTTGCCCGACTCCGCCAACTTTTTGAGCGCTGGAACTGCCAAATCTCCCATCCGAATCAACGGTTGCCGCACATCTGAGGAGTAGCGATCGGCGAGAACCTGAGCCGCTTTGGGCAAATTGCTTAACGACAACGCCTGAGCCGCCGCGATTCTTTGACTGCTTCCTCCACTTCTCAAACTCGCTTCCAAAAACTGAAAAACCGCCTCGCCTCTCGATCGCGTATTCGCCGCCACCGCCGCAAACGCCTGCACGATCGCTTCCCCTTCCGTCACCTCTCCCAATCGACTTTTGAACGCCTCAATAATTTGATCTGCCAACGCTTGATCGACCTGTTGAGCGTCTGCCAAACACTCAAACGCAGCGATCGCATCCCTCTGATAAATCCGCTCAATCAGCGAAGTGCTGTCTCCCACCAATCCACACCAGAGTTTGATCGGCTCCCGCCACGCGATCGCATCTGTCTCAAATCGAGCCACCAGATCATCCGCCCGATCGCGAAACTGATCTGCCACAAAAAACTCCTGCAACGTCAAATGAGCAAACTGATAGCGATCGCCTCCATCAATTTCCATGAGCAATCCACTGCGCTCGATCACTTCCTTCAACAATGGCTGAGTATCTTTGACCTCCAGATTCAGACTCGGCAACACCCGCGCAACTTGAGCAAACACAGACTGAAAATTGAGACTGCGACGACCCCTAGCGGGTAACTCGAAGAGATCGCTCCCTTGTTGTTCTTGCAGACAAGCCGCCAAATGACGCAGCACCAGCCGTTTCTCTCGCATCTTGTAAACGCTATAGCCTGACCCAGAATCTTGTTTTAAAGTCTCCCAGAATTGGGCGGTTGGGGGCAAAAGATTTGAACATCGAAGCGAAAAAACTTCATCAAGTTGACGTAACCTTCAACTAAAGCTTTCTGAAATCACGAACTACTGAGCGATCGCACCCGATTGACTGACAAAACCTTCTGCGTGGCGATCTGCTTCGCAAGCTCCTTGGGAAATAAACCAACAGATGTCAAATAGGTTCTGTAGACCACAAGTTTGACGAGTCGTCTTTTGACAAGGGCTATCACACTATGGGAATAAGCTTTTGTTGCACAAAAGTTAATGCTGTCAATTGTATTTGCTGCTTCCTTCGTGTGAGTTAAGTTAATTAGTACAAACCAATGAAATCAAAGTTGATGTTGATGTTGATGGGTGCAGTTTTTGCGACCTGTGGATTTGGGCCTGCTGTGAGTGCCAATCCGATCGCCCCCAAAATCAATATTTCTCGCTTGAGTGAAATCGATCGTCCCGAAACAAGAGCCAGTCTGCTGTTGATAACTCCTGAGTTTCAGTTTAGTCAGTTATCGCTCAAAGCGACCCCCCTGCAAGTGAGTCAAGCCGATTCTGATACGCCTGAAGAAGAACTGGTGGTCGAAGAAAAGCGAAGAACGGGATCGACTCCAGTATATGTGATTCCAGCCGCCGAAATCCAAAAGCAGGGTGCAGACAGTTTGGCAGAGGTGCTGCGCGGTTTACCAGGATTCGCAATTAATGACGCTGGATTTGGCGCAGATATTCATACCGGAACCTCTTATCGAGGAGCGTCGATTAATCAGTCGATTTTTATGATCAACGGCAGACCAATCGGCAGCAACATCAATACCTATCACGGCGCAACAGACCTTAATGCTATCCCAGTCGGCGCGATCGACCGGATTGAACTGTCTAGCGGCACTAGCGCCACGCTCTACGGCTCAGAAGCGATCGGAGGAGTTGTCAACATTGTCACCAAAGAAGGCTCAAGACAGTCTAAATTTGCTGGAGCTTCACAGTTTGGGTCTTTTGATGAATCTATCTATAAAGGTCAGTTTGGTGGCTCTGTAGGCGATCTGCGATATGCCTTTGGATATGATCGCGCCAAAGCTGAAAACAACTATCGAGTTCCGGTTGGGGCGGCTAATCGAGGCCCAGATGGTCGATTGTTTAACGCTGACTCAACTAAAGATAACTATTTTGGCAACTTCATTCTTGATTTGAATGCTCGAAATAGCCTGACCTTGGATGCGTCTAAAATTACAAGTCGGCGCGGCCTGCTGTATTTTGGGTTTCCCTTGCAGCGAGACCGTTTGGATCATGATGCGCTAAATGTGGGCTTGACTTTGAGTTCAAAATTAGGAGCTGGAGAAGATTCTAATCTCAGAACGACGCTGGCATTCAATCAAGATTATTTCAGCACCTATGGCCCGGCTCAAGGCAGGTTTTTTCGCAGTGGAAAGCTTGATTCACAAGCAATCAGCGCCAGGGTTGAGCATGACTGGAGAACGTCCACAAACAACACATTACGCTGGGGAGTAGACCTCAAAAACTCCTCATTAGATGGCGAAACGCTAAGTAATATTCCCCGATTTATTCCTCTAAACGAAACTGAAAATCGGGATCAGTTTCACGGAGCATTGTTTGCGCTCAACACCTGGCAAGTCACGAAAGGATTTCAAGTCGATGCAGGCTTGCGGCAAAACTTTAATAGTCAGTTTGGCAACTATCTTAATCCGAGTGTGGGCGCTCGTTGGGACGCATCACCTGCGATCGCCTTTCGAGGAAGCTGGGTGTCGGTGCATCGCAATCCTGGGTTGGATCAGTTGTATGTGTTTGACACGGTGCATAACTGGTTACCCAATCCTGATCTCGATCCAGAAACAGGGTCTTCGTGGACAGCGGGGGTTGATATACGCTTGGCACAAAACGTGACGGGGCAGTTAACTTATTTTGGGAGTCGATTAAACGATCGCTTAGGCATTCAAGCAGGTCGTTGGGCAAATATTGGTCTGGTTAATACCAATGGATTGGAAGCGGCGCTGCGGTGGAAAGTATCTCGTCAGTGGTCAACCTTTCTCAACTACACTTACACCGATGCCAAGATCGAAACAGGTGCCGAAAAGGGCTTCCAGCTTGGGTTAATTCCGTTCTCTGTGGGGCAGATGGGAATTGGCTACGAGTCAAATGGGTGGCAGCTTAATTTGTATGCCAGCTACTACAGTGGGGCGCGTCGAGCCTTTTTCAACAATTTTGGTGATACTAGCACCGATTTCTCCCCTGCCTGGGTCAATCTAGATTTGAGTGCGAGAATTCCTATTACACAAGGGTTGGGGCTGACGATTTTTATTGAGAACTTAGCCGATCGTAGTTATGAGAAAGTCAATCGTATTTATCAACCTGGGCTAACCTATCGAGTCGGGCTACAGTCTACCTTTTAGATTTAGCGTGCAGGAGAATGGAAGACTCAGGTTTATGGGTAAGGGAGGTTTTCAGCAGTGATATCACTCACCACATCAAAGACAAGACCGCTCTAACACCCTAAAAAGGAAATGGCACTGACTAAAGGTGAAGTTTGCTTAATAAGGGCTATTCTACTAAAGTCTTGTTTGGAAATTGCTGAACTAGCTACTTGACGAGAACCGAAATTCCAGATATTCTCTCAAATCAAGGACATCTTTTCGTTGCGGGAAGTTGTCCGATCGCCCAAAAAATCTAGTCTGTCGCCGCCCAAAGTTGCTGACAACAACCAAGGGCAGCTAACCCACGAGACTGATAGAGCAGTCCGGAGGGCTAATGGAGGATTTTAACACTCCTTTGGCCGCTCTGACTTGTTATGACCGTCGGGGCGGCTAGTTTTTTGGGTTTCTTCGGAAACCTAATTTGGAGTAATGACAATGGCAGAGCGCCTTTTGAACGCTGGCTTTTGGCTGTGCGATTTTGCTTACGCATTTCTAGAATTGATTCAACGCCGATTCCTTCCCGATTCCATTCCCCGTTTCACGATTACTTCGCTTCGCATTCCGCTTCAGGATCTCTTACCTGATGCTGTCGTTCCTCAATCTGATGAGTTTGAAGTGTTGCGCGTGTTAATCATCGGTTCTTCAGACGGCGTGACCGAAACGATTCAAAATTTGCACGTTCGACGATTTGCGAATGCTACTGAGTGGAGTCCTTTGCTGCCTGCGCCCTCATTTGGCGAAGTGATGAGTATTCTCACCCGACAGCGACGAAAATTGGCTGAATCGTGAATTCAATTTGATGAAGTCTTTCGCTGCGGTGTTAGCGTCTTCTGCCCCCAACTTCTCATTCTGGAAGACTTCCCCACAAAAATTGCGGTTCAAAGTCCCTCACTTGTGGGGGATTTGGGGGGCTGCCCAGATTGATAACCGTAGCGAAAGATTTCATCAAATTCACAGCTTACTGTCTCAAAAGTTGCCAGCATTCTTGCGCGATCGCCCAGTCTTCCTGAGTCTGAATCACCAGCACTCGAATGGTCGAATCTGACGTAGAAATGTCCTGATCTTTGGGAGAATTTGCGTTCTTTTCGGGGTCAATTTTCAAGCCTAAAAACTCAAATCCTTCGCAAGCCGCCGCCCTGATTTCTGGGGAATTTTCGCCCACGCCAGCCGTAAAAATCAGCGCATCTAACCCTTTGAGCGAGGCTGCCATTGCCCCAATTTGAGCGCGAAGCCGATGAATGTAAACGTCAAACGCCAATTTCGCCTGAGCATTGTTTTCTGAAATCGCCGCCAAAATTTGCCGCAAATCCGCAGACACCCCAGACACGCCTTTCAATCCCGACGATTTGTTTAACATTTCATCCAGACGATCGGCGCTCAAGCCCTCCTGACGCAATAAGTGAATCAAAATTCCTGGATCAATCGAACCCGATCGACTGCCCATCATCAGCCCTTCCAGCGGCGTAAAGCCCATCGTCGTATCAATACTGTGACCATTTTGAATCGCAGCCAACGAACAGCCATTGCCCAAATGACAGGTGATCAGGCGCAATTCTGACAAGTCCCGATTGAGAATCTGGGCGGCACGATCGGCACAATAGCCATGACTAATGCCATGAAACCCATAGCGACGAATGCCTTTTTCAAACCACTGATAAGGAATCGGATAGACCGTCGCAGCGAGGGGCAATTGGGCATGAAACGCCGTGTCAAAAACAGCAACCTGTGGCACTTCACCGAATACCGTTGTGATCGCTTCAATCCCCTCCAAATTAATCGGATTGTGAACCGGAGCAAACATAGAAAGCTCATCGATCGCCGTCTTCACCTCTGACGTAATGCGGACACTTTGCCGATATTTTTCTCCCCCATGTACAACCCGATGTCCGACAACATCAATGTCTGAAGGCTTCTCAATCACTTGAGTTTCACCATTCCACAAAGTATCTAGCATGTGAGTCAGAATGCTCGATCGCTCCGTTGCTTCCAGTTCCTCTTTGAGAATCGCCCCCTGTGTTTTAACCTTAAGTTCTACAACATCTTGCTGATGTGTCCAATCCGCAGTCGCTTCCCAAATCGGTTGCAAAAAGTGATCCGGCAGCGTATCTCCGGTGATCTCATACAAACAACTTTTCTGACTACTCGACCCAGCATTCAACACCAAAATTTTCATCCCTCATCCCTCTCGCGAAGCGTGTCGAAGACAACCGCTCATCCCTCATCCCTCATCCCTCATCCCTTCTATGTTCCCTGCAAATTCTGCAACTCAACACTGAGATGAGTGCGATCGCCCAACCGTTCCAACAGCGGCCCATTCGCATCAAACTTAACCACGCTCACCGAGGCTACAGGTGCCCCAATCCGAACGCGAAATCGACCCAGATCAATCCCCAACAAGCTACACAAAATAATCCGAATCGTCGCCTTGTGCGAAACCACGAGAACATTCCCACTACCGCACTGTTGCTGAATTTCGGTAATCACAGTAGACGATCGATTAGCCACCTGAACGGCTGTCTCTCCTGCGGTGGGCGAATTCCAGGCGGGTTCCGTCAGCCATGCTAGATAGTCATCCGTAAACATTTCTTTTACCGTTTCGACCGTTTCACCTTCCCATTTGCCATACTGAATCTCTTTTAATCCGTCTCGTAACTGCATTTCCATTCCAATCGCATCACAAAGCGGTTTTGCGGTCGCGATCGTGCGCTTCATCGGACTGACAAAAATAGCCTTCCAGGGAAGTGACCGATACGCTTGACCAAAGGCCTCTGCCATCTGCACTCCCTCTGGTGTGAGGTCAGGATCTAATCCGCCACAGTAGCTATTTTCTCGACTAAAAGGGGTCTGCCCGTGACGCAGAAAGTAAATTTTTAGGCTCATTGACTCAGAGTAAGGGATAGTGGTGGGAAATGAGCGATCGTTGGATTTTGTAACCGTTGATCGCCCATTCCCGCATCTTACACATTTGCTTGTAGACCTGACACTAAGAACCCGATCGTGCCCCTCCTTCTGCTCCTTCTAGAGCGGGTGTTCCTCCTCCATCCGTGTGATCTAGCGATGTTTTTGGCGTTTCACGAGTTTCAGGATTGCGGTAAAATCCCCAATTCCAGTTTTGAACTTCTGGCATGTCTTCGCCATTCTCGTTGATGTAATGTTTGTGATCAATGAGCTTGTCTCGAATGATTTGCTTGACGTGTGCGCCAGTGCTTCTGAGTCGAGGCACGCGATCGATCACATCCTGCGCCAGATGAAAGCGATCGAGGTCATTCAGTACGACCATATCAAACGGCGTGGTCGTCGTTCCTTCTTCCTTAAAACCTCGAACGTGAATATTGGAATGATTGGTACGGCGATAAGTCAAGCGATGAATGAGATAGGGATAGCCGTGATAGGCAAAAATAATCGGCTTATCCGTCGTAAAGATCGAGTCAAAATCTTTGTCAGACAAGCCATGCGGATGTTCGATCTTAGGTTGCAGCGTCATCAAATCCACCACATTCACCACTCTAATTTTGAGATCGGGGAAGTGTTGACGTAAGAAATCAACGGCCGCCAATGCTTCTAAAGTCGGCACATCTCCCGCACACGCCATCACGGCATCGGGTTCAGCGTCTCGATCGTTGCTGGCCCATTCCCAGATTCCCACGCCTGCCGTACAGTGTTTGATCGCATCCTCCATGTTTAACCACTGCAATTCCGGTTGTTTTCCGGCCACAATCACGTTGACATAGTGCTGACTGCGTAAACAGTGATCCGCGACCGATAATAAAGTGTTGGCATCCGGTGGTAAATAGACGCGAATTGTACTGGCTTTCTTATTCACCACATGATCGATAAAGCCAGGATCTTGGTGTGAAAAACCATTGTGATCTTGTCGCCAAACGTGTGAGGTCAGCAGGTAATTTAGCGATGCGATCGGTCTTCTCCAGGCGATATCTCGACAAGACTCTAACCATTTGGCGTGCTGATTAAACATCGAATCAATAATGTGAATAAACGCCTCATAGCATGAGAAAAATCCATGTCTTCCAGTGAGCAGATAGCCCTCTAGCCAGCCTTGACAGAGGTGTTCGCTGAGAACTTCCATCACGCGCCCATCGGGAGAAATATGATCATCCGTGGGCAAAATTTCTGCTGTCGAAACGCGATTGGTCACTTCTAAAACAGCCCCTAACCGATTCGAGTTATTTTCGTCAGGACTAAACACTCGAAAGTTTTGGTTCTCTAGATTCTCGACCATGACATCGCGGAGAAACTGCCCCAAAATGCGCGTCGATTCGGCCTCTATCGTGCCGGGTTGCTCCACTTTCACGGCGTACTTTCTAAAGTCGGGCATTTTCAAAGCTTTGAGCAACAGCCCCCCATTTGCGTGAGGATTTGCGCCCATTCTACGATCGCCCGTCGGTGCCAGTTCTGCCAATTCAGGAATCAGCTTTCCCGTCTGATCAAATAGTTCTTCTGGACGATAGCTTTTCATCCAGGTTTCCAGCATTTTCAAGTGTTCTGGCTTGCTGGCTAACTCCGCTAAAGGCACTTGGTGCGATCGAAACGTATTCTCAACTTGAACGCCATCGACGACTTTGGGGCCTGTCCAACCTTTGGGCGATCGTAAGATAATCATCGGATACTGAGGACGCTCCGTGAACCCGTGAGTTTTTGCCTCTCGCTGGATGGATTGGATTTCTGCAACGATCGTATCGAGCGTTTCTGCCATCAATTGATGCATCGTTTCTGGATCGTCCCCTTCCACAAAGTAAGGTTTGTATCCATAGCCAGTGAATAAGTGTTCAAGCTCCTGATCGCTTAATCGTGCCAAAACTGTAGGATTCGCAATCTTATAACCGTTGAGATGCAGAATAGGCAACACTGTGCCGTCACGAGCCGGATTGATGAATTTGTTTGAATGCCAGCTTGCCGCCAACGGCCCCGTTTCTGCTTCGCCATCACCGATCACACAGCAGACTAATAGATCAGGATTGTCAAAAACGGCTCCATAAGCGTGAACTAATGCATACCCCAATTCTCCACCTTCATGAATCGAGCCTGGGGTTTCGGGTGCCGCATGACTGGGAATCCCACCGGGATAAGAAAACTGGGTAAACAGCCGTTTCATGCCCGCTTCGTCTTGCGAAATGTTGGAATAAAACTCGCTGTAAGTTCCTTCTAAATAAGTGTTGGCGACCATTCCAGGCCCACCATGTCCCGGCCCAGCAATATAGATTGCATTCAAATCGTAGCGTTTGATAATTCGATTGAAATGAACATAGATAAAATTCAAGCCTGGTGTGGTGCCCCAGTGACCGAGCAGACGGGGTTTCACCTGTTCTAATCTAAGTGGCTCTTTGAGCAAAGGATTGTCGCGCAGATAGATTTGTCCAACGGATAAATAATTTGCTGCACGCCAGTATGCGTTCATTTTGTGCAGTTCTTCATCAGTCAAAGCAGGCTTTGTTTGAACTGTGTTAGCAACTGTCATAAGAATAATTGCCCGTGAACTATGGGTGTAGTCTATCTCAACAAACTTGAACACGACCAAAAGGAGGAATAGCCAGTTTTGATGGTTTCCCTGGTTTTGGTCGCACTGGCACTATGTTGAAGAATTACGATCAAGAATACAATTAAATCTTGGTTAAAGTCGGAGAACTCGACGAAATTTTCAGCTACATCAACGCGGAAATAGCTGCTAAAACCAATGGTCATTCCTAAATCGCTTTATGAAGCTATTCGACAGCGCGCTCAATTTCAGTGCGAATACTGCCACTATCCCGAACTTTTGAGTTCTGCTCCTTACCCATCCTGAAAGGCTAATCAAATCTAAGAAGGATTTTGATTTATCTTGATTGAATTAAATAGCTGCTTATCCAGGTATACATAGCTTTGCGGCGCAACTAATGACGTTGAAACGTGACTCAAGGAAAGAAAGTGATTGAGTTGATAAACTTTACCTACTTCTATGGCAACTCCTTGTCTAATATGGTCATAATAATCTTGAAAAAATTGTTGATCAACGCCTGCAACTTCACTATAAAATCGCCACAATTCCTCCGGACTTGCCACCTGAATTCCTTGAACCTCAAAATATCCAACTATTTTCTTAAGCGGAGTAGTTGCATAAATAACAACATGTGATACTTCAGAGGCAAAACGAGTTTTACGAAATTCTACCTTCTTTTTGCCTTCTAGAATTAATTGTGCAAATTCGGGATGCATAGACATTAAAACTATGTTGCAAGGTGATTCTTTAGCCATTTTGCTGCTTTAAAAGATAAACTAGAGATAGATTGTGGAGCTTTTTTAATAATGCTTTCCTCTAATAGTATTTTTAGTGGAATAGGTTCAATAACCGAGCGAGCGAGTCGAAAGAGAATTACAAGAACATCACCTTTACTGCATAGACTTTCGATTTCGGGATAGTTATAAACAGTTCTTTTTCCAACAGAACGAGCAATCATGTGAGGATCACTAGAGACAATTATACTCTCGACTACCCCATATGTAGTGACCCCTCCATGCTTTCCTGAGCAGTAGAAGAAAATAATGTCTCCAGGAGCAATCTTCCTTGTTTTTGCATGGCAAAGGTAGGCTTTACGGATACCATTTCCAAACGAATGTTCCCCTGGTAAAAGTTCTAATTGTGCCTCTGCTCCTGGAAAAAGCACTTTGTGATATCTGGGGACAATTGGGATTAAAAATGAATTTGTTCCATCAAACTTAACTTGGTTTGGCCCAAATCTAATATTGAAATCTAAAGGTGCTAAAAACTCATAATCTTCGCTTGAAAATTTGAGTAATTTGAGAAGGACAATTTCACCCCTCTTCGAGGTGCATGAGGCCTCAAAGCCAAAACTCTCTAAAAGATTTAGAAGTTCAATTTGCTTTTCAAAAGTTGTGATATAAATTGATGCTTGCTGATTCTGATCTGCGTAATCAAAAACCGCTTTCAGCAGTAGTTCACCAAAACGGTAGCCTCGAAAGTTTTCAGCAATCTTGAAGCTGCACACCTTTAAACTTGGGGTTGGCATCCCCTCATATTCTGGGACATCGTTGGGCTTAATAATACAGATGCCACCAATCCCACCGCCTCCCGTCTCAATTGTCCAAACCGGGCGATGTTGCAGCTTGCATTTTCTAAACCATTCATCGAACTCTGGGTAGTCCAATCGAAAAGAATCAAAAATCGGCTCTTCTAGGTCTAACTCATGAGCATATCGACTGCGGACTGCTGGAGGGGGAATAGGTGTGATTGGGAAGAGTGCCCGAACAATTGAAATCGCTTCATCGGCTGTTGCGACTCGTGTTTCTAATCCTAATTGTGAAGCTTTTTTACTTAGCTTTACATCATTCGTAACTAAGTAATCAACTGCATCTGCATCTACCGCAGACAACAGCGTCAGATCAACTTGATCATGCTTATTAAGGGATTCAACTGTGAAAGCAGCTTGAATTTTTTTCGTTACTGAGGGAGGGCTAGGTAACACTGGGTACTTATCGAGGAGTACCTTTCGCATTTCCCACCGCTTCCTATTTTTGTCTCCGCTCAACTCTTGAATAGATGCATTATGAATGTAATACTGCTGTTTTCCCTCGTTTAACCGTCGTAAGAGTTCAGCGATCAGTGGTGTATCCGTTTCGACATTCTCTAATTCCGTTGGCTCTGCGGGAATAATAATATTAGTATCCAGAAGAAACTTCATGCTCTACACCGCTATGAATTTCAGTAGTGCTAGTAGTGTAAGGCACTAGGACAGAGAATTAGCAGAGATGCCTACGTGTTGTGCCTTCAGCAGAGTTTAAAGCATGATTACTCTCACATCACTTGAATCATGGCTGACTCGAACCAACCGATCGCCCCGATCGAATTAAAGCGATCGTCAAAATAACTGCGATCGCCTTACATGGATCAGTTAAACCAGACAGAATGCAGACTTTATCCCTCGTTTAGAATTGAGTCCAAAGTCTCTGGGGTTAACGGACAGATTTCTACACAAATCGTACAGGCTGACCTTCTTCGGGAATACGATCGACTTCGATCCGATAGGTGCCAGAAAATCCGGTGCCACCAATATCAAACTCCCAGCCGCCGTCTACTTTTCGCATGGGGGTTGCGCTTTTGAGATCATCCTCTCCATCCGCAAACTCTTCGCCCGTGTAGAGATATAGCTGAAGCGTCGGCTGCAAAATTGCCCGCACATAATACTGTTTGGAAAATACAAGATTGTCAGAAAAGCCCAACCCAAACAAATCCCGCTCGCCCACGTAAAATTCTAATCGCATTACTAAGTCCGTTTGCGTCACGCTCGAACCCGTATTCAAAAAGCCCTCCCAAATCAGTCGATCGTCGTCTGCCCAAGGAAACGAGAGCTTGCTAGCGTCTTCGCTAAAGTCGGCTGACCGAAACGGCCCATAACAATTTTCGGCCTCTTTACTTTGGTGAAACAACTCAAAATCAACGCCGCGCGGCTTAACTGACACACCTAAAAAGATCTCACTTTTGCCAAACAAATCAAAGCCCCGTTTGATCTGAGCGCTCACCTGACGAAGGCGCGATCGCACATCGCCCAAAAAGAATCTGGTTGCCACCTCAAACGATTCACGAGCGCTAATTAACGAATCAAATCCCCCATGTGGCTTGTGCAAAAATGTCCGAGGGGCCCCTTCGATCTGAGCAGAAAACTGTTTGACCAACCCATCGCTGCGATTGTAGTTCAACCCATCTTCTCCCGCCGCCGCAAACAAACGATTTAACACTGCCGCACCCTGGCTGGCGTAAGAGCGATAATTCGTCCCCACGACACAGAGCAAGCGATCGAGCGGAAAGTGCTTTGAGAAATTCACATACGCTGCATCGTTGTTGGGATCTTTCTGGTTGTCAGGGTTGAAGTGTTCTATCTCGTTTGATGACTCTAAATTTAGCCAGCGAAACTCTCGCACCAGTTGAAAAGAAATGCCTTTGTGGGGCGTTCCGAGCGTAACGATTTTGTTGATGGCGCGATCGGCTGCCAATGCGCCCCGTTTGGGATACGCCCGTTGAATCGCTTCTCGCACCACCAGACCGCCCATCGAGTGAGCAATAATGTTGACCTTGGGCGTACACTCCTGCTTAATCGCAATCAGAGCGCGAATAAACTCAATCAGCCGCACCAGCGCCTCCCCATAAACAGAGAATCGGCGATCGCACAAATCGTAGTAGCGAAACACCCACAAACTATGACAGGGATCATCCGTCGATCGCAGCAGTTTCAACGCCATCGCCGGGTCGATAATCACCTTCCCCTGAAAAAAGCTCGGGTCAAACACCTTCAGCGCTTCAGGAATCACCGGAGGAGCCGTCATCTGGTTGGCATAATAACCGACCACATTAGTCGCATCGTGATAGCGCCAGTCAGACTTGATAAACCGCAGAATCAGCCCCTCATAAATGTAATTTTCGCCACGTTTTTGTGGGTAGACGCTCCCATCGTTAAAACCTTGATAGGTGAGTCGCCGCTCATCAACGGTATCCGTCCCCCCAAAGCCGCGCACCAAAATCACAGGCAACGGACGACGCACTGGATCAGACCATCCGGGATTTGACATATTCACTCCAAAAATCTCGACGAAATATGAACAACCTGACGAGACTCAGCCGATTCTACAAGTCCACCTTCAACAGTCCCACGGAACCATTGTGATGCATGACTCTCCCGTAAACTCACTGAGCCGTTGTAAATATTTTCAAACCTAGTTTTAAAGCCCGTCCCTCATCCCTCATCCCTCATCCCTCATCCCTCATCCCTCTCGCGAAGCGGATTACCCCCAAAGGGGGAACAGATCATCGAAGACAACCGCTCATCCCTCACAAAGCGATCGATCCCTCGCCTCCACCTCCCCATTCGTCCTTAAATAATCTCGCGCCCAGTCACAGCCATATTTCAGCAAGTCTAGATTGAGAATTCGGTACAAGTCCCATAAAATCACCGTCTGATCATCACTTGCAGAAGCCAACAATCGCCCATTGTGGCTAAAAGCAACATCCCAAACCGTGCCCCGGTGTCCCGTCAGCGTCGTCAAAAGCGTGCCATTGATACTCCAGAGCTTGACGGTGCCATCCATACTCGAAGCGGCGATCACCTGACCTGTGGGGTTAAAGTCTACTCGAATCAGCGCATGGCTCCCAGAAGTCAATTTGCGAGGTTGATCGAGAAACTGACCCTGACCATTCTGTGTCCAGAGTTGGATCGTCCCCTCGCTGTCAGTTGAAACGATCGCCTCTCCAGTGGGACTAAACTGCACCCCCCACACGGTTGAACTGCCGTTTAAAAGCGTTTTGTCTGGCCGACTCAAAAACTGCCCTGTCGAATTTCGCTTCCAGAGTTGTACTTTGCCGTCACCTGCCGCAGACGCTAACCAACGCCCATCCGGGCTAAAGGCCAAATCGAGAATTCTAGCTTTGTGTCCCTGCAAGGTTTGCAACAGGGTGCCGTCTAGCTTCCACAGTTTGATCGTTGTATCGTCGCTGCCCGAAGCGATCGTCCGTCCATCAGGACTAAACTTAATCGCCATAATTCCCGCGCCGTGTCCCTTAAAAGTTTTCAACGCAGTGCCATCGAGCTTCCACAGTCGGATCGTCGTGTCGTCACTGGCAGAAGCCAAAATTTTCGTCGGAGCCGTATCCGGGCTAAACGCTACTTTATTCACCGCCGCACTGTGTCCTTTGAGGGTTTTTGAAACGGTGCCATCAGGTTTCCAGAGTTTCACGCTTTTATCCGACCCCGCCGACGCGATCGTTTGCCCATCAGAGCTAAACGCCACACCCCAAACCACAGAACTGTGACCATTCAGCGTCTTGAGCAGGGTCGATCGCGGCTTCCACAAACGGACTGTGCTATCTGCCCCCGCCGTCGCCAACATCAACCCATCTCGACTAAAATCCACGCTATACACCCCCGACAAGTGCCCCTTGAGCGTCGTCAAAAGTGAACCATCTCGCTTCCACAACTTCACCGTGTTATCGACGCTGGTAGACGCGATCAGTTGACTATCGAGACTAAAGGCAACCTCGTTTACGCCTGCCGTGTGCCCTCTCAGCGTGTGAAGCAGCGTGCCATCTGACCGCCACAACTTCACCGTGTTGTCTTCACTGCCCGACGCGATAAACGCCCCATCGGGACTATATGCCACTCCCAAAACGGCCGCCTCGTGCCCCAAGAGCGTTCTAAAGGGCTGAGGTGAAAACTTTCCGGCATCCTGTCGCCAAAGCTGGATCGTATTGTCGGCGCTGGCTGACGCGATCGTGCCTCCATCGGGACTAAAGGCGACACTCCACACCGGAGAATTGTGGGATTTGAGAGTCAAAATCAGCGTCCCGTCCGATCGCCACAGTTTGATCGTGTTGTCTGCGCTGGCCGAGGCGACTAGCTGACCATTGGGGCTAAAGGCGACATCCCAAACGGGCCCAACATGTCCTCTGAGCGTGCGATAGGGGGTGGTGAAGCTTCCCGTTTTGTCGCGCTTCCAGAGATTCACCGTGTTGTCTAAGCTGGCTGACGCGATCGTTTGTCCATCGGCACTAAACGTGACTTTGTAGACGGCTCCCCCATGCCCATGCAGATCTTTTAACAGCGTGCCATCGGGTCGCCACAGCTTAATCGCATTGTCTGAATCAGAAGAGGCGATCGTCTGCCCATCGGGACTAAACGCCACCCCCAAAACGCCCGTTCCGACTGAGAAGCGATTGGACTCAACCACGCCATAGATCGATCGTTGCAGAGCCGTTTCGACTTTTTCCTCGGTTTCAGGGTCATGTTCATAAACAGTTTGAAGTCGGCGCTTGGACTGAATAGCCGCCATCAGCGCATCAAACCGTCGATCAGACGCATACAGCGCATCCGAAGACGTCGCACTCGCCCGAATTTCACTTAGAGTTGCCTGACGAGATTGCCAAAACGTCGCCATCGCCAGCCCGATCGCCACCACCAATAAGACACTCATCAGCGCCAGCAGCGATCGTTGTCGTTTGAGGTGAGTGCGCTGTTCTTTGAGGCGAGCCTGCACTTCTTTGAGCCGTTCTGCTTCCAGGGTTTTCTGGACTTCCTGGCGATCGAGATCCTGACTGGCCGCCAAAAACTGATAGTCCTGGTCGCTGAGACTTTTTCCCCGTGCCCACAGTTGAGCATCCAGCAGCGTTTGACCTCGCAACAGTCGAGAATCGTCCGCACAGCCAGAATTCAGCCATCCCGTCAGCGCCTCTGCGTAGGGCCGCCGTTTTGCCAGTTGTCGCTCGACCCATTCGAGGTTAAAGACCGCTTCATAGATGGGGTTTTTGATTCTCAACTGTCCCTGATGTTTTTCAACCAGACCCGACAGCAATAAATCTCCCTGTTCTCGGCTGCCATCGGCGGGAATGCCCTGATGACTGGTTCTAAACGTGGGCAAGTCGGCGGGAGCAGCGGGCGGCGAGAGAAGAATTTGTTGATAGAGTCCCAAAAGTCGGCCCGACTGAGGTTGGTTTCGCAAGAGGCGATCGCGAATCGTTCTCAGATGTTCTGGCTCGTCTTGAGTTTCCCAGTTGTGAATGATGCGGCTGTGAAAGATGTGTTCGAGTCGAGCGGTCAGCGGTTGAGTAGATTGAGCGGCTGGCTCTGCGCCTCCCAGTTCTTGGACAACGATCTGACACATTTTTTGCGTCAAAAACGGCTGGCCGCCCGTCCAATTTAAAATCTGCTGCAACACAGCCTTGGGGTGACTGACGACGCTAATCAGATCCGGGAGCAACGGAGCCGCCTCCGACAATTGAAAGCCATCTAGCTCGATCGCCTGTCCGATGTTAAAAGGCGTTCGTGTTTTGTCGGTGATCAGATCGGTGGGCGTGGCGACCCCCAAGAGGGCAAAGCTGAGATGGTTGTAGATCGCCTGTTCTGCGCGTTTGTTGTAGCAGGCCCGAATCAGCGCAAAAAAGTCATCCGTCGGAAACTTTAAGCCCAGCACGCTGTCAATTTCGTCAATAAAAATTACGATATCTTGCGTCACCTGAGCGAGAAGAATGGTTTCTAAAAAATCACTCAACCGATTGACCAGAGAGAGATGGGTGCGATCGCGCCACCAGCTTCCCAGATTGACTTTTAGCTGAAAATTGCTGACCAGAGAAGCGGCGATCGAGGCGTACCATTGTTCTGCGGTGACTTGTTGGGTGCCGATCGCGGTGATATCAATTACGCCACAAAAGATTCCCTCTTCGCGGAGTCGCTGCATCGTCTGCACCCGCAAGCTTGACTTTCCCATTTGTCGGGCGTTAAAGACATAGCAAAATTCTCGCTGCTGTAACGCCACATACAGGTCATCATCGGCTCGACGCTTAACGTAGCTGGGCGCATTAGGTGGAAGACTGCCGCCAACTTGATAGCGAGAGACGGGAAGCTGAGATGCGACCATAGGAGAAGCTTTAAGTTTTGATCTGGACGCTGGACTGTAGACGCTAGACTGTAGACTTTGGACGCTGGACTTTGGACGCTGGAGTTTAGTATTCAGTAGACCCCCTGCGTGAATAGAATTTTCGATGTCACCTGCCGCTTAGGTCTTGCTCCGTTTGGGTCGGCTTGTGCCCCCTAAATCCCCCATTCTGGGGGACTTTGAAACCGCAAGTCTTGGCTCAAAGTCCCTCACTTGTGGGGGATTCAGGGGGCGTTTCCGGATTCGCGCAGGAGGTCTAGTCTTCGGTCATTGATTTTCAGTCCCAGGTCTAAAGTCTAAAGTTTACAGTTCAACGTCTAAAGTCTAAAGTCCAAGCTCCTCTATCTTTACTCAAAACTTTTCTAGCTCACCGCCAATGACTGGGCAAAGTATTTGCGATACAGGTGACAGCTTGGTACAACGTGCTGGTCGCGAATCTTGACCAACCCCTTGCTTTGAAGTTTGAAAGACTGAACGGCTTCTAGCTCGATCGGGGTCGGAGACAACACAACTCGCTTGAGCGCCTCTACCAGTTCGGGGTATTTCTGCAAATCCCACAGCAGGTTTCTCAAATGGGGGCTATAGATACTTTCGGTGGAGATGGCGTTTTCATTGAGTTGTTCGAGGGTGACCTCTTCTAGACTGAGGTGATGCAGCGCCAACTGTACCAGATAAGGACTGCCCCCCACCAGCGTCAGCAAGTCGTCAGCGCAGGTTTCGGGTTGTTCTAGTCCATATCGCTGGGCCAGATCGCAGATTTGCTCTTGGGTAAAGGTTGGTAGCTCGATCGCCAGCCCCGCATTAAAGGGCGATTGGTGCATATTTAGCGGCACGTAGACTTCGGTAGAATGCACCAGCACGAGGCGCAGTTTTTGCCAGAGATCACTTCTACCATCGCCATAGCGGGCTTTTTCGTACCAGGCTCTCAACATGCCAAAAAAATCGGTGGCAATTTCGGGATATTCAAACACCACATCGACTTCATCAAACGCCAGCACCAATGGGGTCTCGACCTCTGACAAAATGTAGTTCTCAAAGTAGTTGGTGCAGTTGTAGCTGTTGCCAAACAGATCGTCCCAATGCTTCTCTAGCTGGTTGGGGAGGCCCAGGCTCTGAGTGACAACGGCACAAAACCACTGCAAAAAGCGCTTTAGATCAGTGAACACAGTCGAGTCGGCCAGTTGCAGGCTGGAAATGGCCGTAGCAAATCGCTGATCTCTGGCTTGAGAAAGTACTCTGGCGACGAGGGAAGTTTTTCCCATTTGGCGGGGGGCTTTAATTCTCAACAACGCCCCTGGTTGAAGAATGGTGTCGTAGGCCAATGTCTCGATCGGGGGCCGTTCGACATAAAAGTTGGAGTCTAGCGGTAGTTGACCACTCAACAATACTTGCTGCCGATTTCCCCCCAGGGAGTCTGAGTCCGCATAATCTTCGGCTCCTAACGTCAGGTCAAACGCCCGAAAGTAGTTTTCTAACGTCTGCTGATCGACCGCAACTTTACGACTTCTCACCCGGGCCAACGTGTTGGGGCTAAGTCCGGTACGATCGCTCAATTCTTGCAGCGTATAGGGCTTTCCAAAATTGCTTTGGCTGACCGATCGTTGCTCTGCGGTCTGCAATCGTTGCCACCCTTTTGAGCTTAGGATGATTCCTCGTTTTCGCTTGATTTGATGAGGGCGTTGCGACATGCGGGTAAAGGGGGACGACACAGAAGAAACCGGATGACCATGAAAGGAGCATTCTAATACGATTTCACCCTGTCGTTGCACCGTACAGGACAGTTTCCAGGTTCAAAGAATGATCACTTTGTACGGAGATAGAAAAGTTGTTGAGCGGTTGATCAAGCTAACTGGCAAACTCGACAAGTTTCTTCTGTGATGCAGCATTGCAATCTAATTGTCTGGCTTTTAAGAGTAAGAAAAAGGGAGAATAGGCGATCTTAAGTTCATCAAAACCCTCTCCAAAGGTGAAGATTTTGCCGTTTTTTATCATCGCTTTTTATCCGCACTGAGTGAGCTAAAAATTAACAATGATTGCCTCGTCACTATATCAGGCTTAAATTGTGGATCTGATTTGTTTTTTTAGGTTAAAACTATATAAATTACTTCAGGTCGGAGTTAATACTTCAAGTATCTAATTGTGATGCGCCTAAAATAGTCATCATTTATCAGAAGCCAGCTTATTTCCTGCAATTTTTGCTCACCGTTTGAAGTGAAAGATCGCGCTGCATCAAGTTTGGCACTCGCTCTTGTCTTGAGTCTTTTTCTAACTTGTGTGCTTAACTAGTGATCTTGAGTAGTCAAGGATTCCCTTGAGATGCAAGCTGTACAAAGGTAGCAAAACTCACTTTACTTACCTCAGTAGTATGATTAGATCTAAGTAAGAAGCCGAGTAGTGTAAGATGTAGCTTTCCAGCTTTCCTCTACCAAGATCTGTGCATCAAGATCGGTAAGGTAATTTCTGTCAGATCGGCGATCGCTGAAACCGGAGTTCCTGAGTTTGTAACTACCTTCAAACAATTCAAGGGTGCATGAAGAGTGACCATTATGAGAATCAAGAACCCAGGTAGCCCAGTATGCTCAATCAAGATAAGTCAAGACTGTAGCGGCCAGACTGTGACCCTGATGAAACGAAATAGTAGAGCTAACCTGATTGACTCAAGCGCGATCAGGGTGACGACTCCTGTTGAGCGCTTCTGCAACGTTCAAATTGATGATCTGCCCCTCAACAACCAGGATTGCGGTCAAAATTAGTGCGTATAAACTGTTTCTTAAGTTGAGTTGTACACACGCTCTTTTTGCCCAAGTCTTATCGCTAAATCATTTTTTCGACGTTCTGTGACCGCTCTCTTAAATTTCCTTGAATAAACAAATGGCGACTATTCTAGTAATCGAAGACGAGGACATCATCCTTGATAATCTACTAGAGATTTTAGAGTTAGAAGGCTTTCAGTCGATCGGGGCAGAACACGGAGCCGCTGGGATTGCCAAAGCCAAAGCCTATCGACCCGATATCATTCTCTGCGATATTAGAATGCCCGAACTCGACGGTTATGGTGTCCTTGAAGGTCTACGCCAAGACCCTGACACGGCGACGATTCCGGTGATTTTTCTCAGCGCTAAGGGCGATCGTTCTGACGTTCGTCGCGGCATGAATTTAGGAGCCGATGACTATTTGACGAAGCCTTGCGCCATCGCTGACTTGCTAGAAGCTATTCAGTCACGCCTTAAAAAAAAAGCAGTCCTCTTACAGACTTATAGCCAGTCGTCGCACTCATTTTTGCAGTCGATCGCGCATACTGACTCGTTGACCAATTTGCCCAGTCGCTTTCTGCTTCACCAGCATCTTCAACGGGCGATGGAGCAGTCAAATCAGGAGCAGTCAAATCAGGAGCAGTCGATCGCGGTGCTCTGTGTCAATGTCAATCGGTTTAGAACCATCAATGCTACTTATGGTCATGGAATTGGCGACGAGTTGCTGCAAACGATCGGTCAGCGGCTCCAAAAAACTGTCCAATCAGCCAGTCTCATTGCTCGCATGGGTGCCGATGAGTTTGGGGTAGTTTTGACAAGCGTCCTTGATCAGCAAGCGGTTGCGGATGTTGCACAACTGATTTTGACGGCAGTGACAAGCCTCTATTCTCTCAAGGGACACGAGATCAGGGTGCAGGTCAGCATTGGGGTTGCCTTACATTCTCGACATGCCAAAAGTTCGGAAGAGTTGGTCTTGAGGGCAGAAACGGCGAGGCGCTGGTGTCAAAAGCAGGGACAGAGCAGCTATATGTTTTATAACCTGACGATGGATGCGGTGGAGGCCGAGCGGCGATTAATTGAGTCTGACCTGGGTAAAGCGCTTGAGCAGTCAGAGTTTCAGCTTTATTATCAGCCACAGGTCAACCTGATGACGGGTCAGATTGTGGGCGTGGAGTCGCTGATTCGCTGGTGTCACCCTCAGCGGGGAATGATTCCGCCGAATGCGTTTATTCCGGTTGCCGAAGAGATGGGGTTGATTATTCCGATCGGCGAGTGGGTGTTAAGAACGGCCTGTCTACAAGCGCAACAGTGGCAGCAGATGAGTCTTCAACCGCTTCAGGTCTCGGTTAATTTGTCGATGCGTCAGTTTCAGCAGGCGGATCTGGCGCAACGGGTGGCGCAAATTTTGCAAGAAACGGGGCTTGCTCCTGAGTTATTGGTCTTGGAACTGACCGAAACTTGTCTGATGAAGGATGTGAATTCGACGATCAAAACGCTGCGATCGCTCAAGAAGATTGGCGTAGAAATCTCGATCGACGATTTTGGAACGGGCTACTCATCGCTCAATTATCTCAATCATTTACCGATCGATACGCTCAAGATGGATCAGACGTTTGTGCGGGAGGCAACGGTCAACCGAGGGGCGGCGGCAATCTCGACCGCAATTATGGCGATGGCTCAAAGCCTGAAGCTAGAAGTGATTGCAGAAGGGGTCGAAACGCATAAGCAACTGCTCTTTTTGCGGGAGATTGGCTGTCAGGCTATGCAGGGGTTTCTCTACAGTCCGCCGCTCCCTGCGGATGAGTTGCAGCCGTTGTTGAGAACCGATCGACGCTTACAGATGATCAGCGCTTGCTCTAAAGGTTGATGACAGCGGGGTGGATCACTGCTCGACACTTGCTGGAATAGAAATGGGTATTGCAGATAACAGGGATGATCTGTGAGAAGCGTTCATCTTTTCGCCCCCTAAATCCCCTAATCTGAGGGACTTTGAAGGTTTGATTTCCCTCTGCACTGAGGACAATTCATTCTGTAATTCAGCAACACGCGATGTGCAACTAACTTGCCCTCATCCCAACCCTTCTCCCCAGGGAGAAGGACTTTCAAAGCTTGTCCGATTCCCTCTCCTTGGGGAGAGGGCTAGGGTGAGGGCAGGTTATCTTCAAGCGTTTAGGAAAAGTTGCACATCGCGTAGCAACGTCTAGAAATGACATTAAAAACTTTGAGGTGAGGTGAGATCGATCGTCACGGATTAGAAAACAAATTTTTGACTCATCAACCGATCCGGAGAGCTTCACCCGTTCCTCAACCTACGCTTAAATACGGAACTTTTGTATAAAGTAGCCAAGAAGAAGCTCAGCACTTAAAGCTAGCTTAAAGTCGTCTTAATAAATTCATAGAATGCTGAAATTGTAGTGATTTATACGCTCAAAATGTTGCGATCGAACGCTCGGTTTCTACTGACTCATGGCTTGCTGCTTCTGATGATGGCAGCGCTGCCGACTGCCGCTAAAGCAGGGGTATTAGTCAATAGCTTGACCATTCCTGGAGAATCCACTGACAAAAATCCTGGAAATGGTGCAAATGTCAATCGTCTCGGTTTTTTCTCAGACCTTTACTACGATCGCCACGAAGATGTCTACTATAGTTTGGCGGATCGGGGGCCGGGTGGCGGAACGATCGCCTACAACACACGGGTACAAAAGCTGTCTCTAAATGTAAATGCTCAAACGGGTGAGGTTGGAGGCTTTAAGCTGCTCGACACCATTCTGTTTACCAAAGAAGGTCAAAACTTTAATGGGTTGAACCCTAAAGTCTTGAATGGTGACTCAGCCAAATTGGGTCTGAGCTTTGACCCAGAAGGCTTTGTGGTGGCTCCAAACGGCAACTTTTATGTGTCTGATGAGTATGGGCCATCGATTAACGAATTTACGCCAAAAGGGGTGTTTGTGCGATCGCTGACCACGCCTGACAATCTGATTCCTAGAGAAGGAAAAACGCCCAACTTTTTTGACGGTCGCCCAACGATCACCACAGGTCGCCAAGACAATCGGGGCTTTGAAGGAGCGACGCTCAGTCCTGATGGCTCAAAGCTGTATGCGATGCTGCAAGATCCTTTGGTGAATGAAGGCGATCCGGATGGTCGCCGAGGACGCAACATTCGCATTGTGGAATTTGACACCCAAACTGGAAAAAGCACGGCTCAATATCTCTATCAGCTAGAAGACCGCGCCGACATCAACGATCGCATTCCGGGCACAGCAGAAGACTTTGTCCCCAACGCTCAGGGACGCAACATCGGCATCAGTGCGATCACGGCGATCAATGACAAAGAGTTTTTGGTCTTAGAACGAGACAATCGTGGCATTGGCGTAGAAGATGCGAAAGGCACAACTCCGGTGGGCAGCAAGCGCGTGTTTAAAATCAGTCTGGCAGGCGCGACCAACGTGCAAGCTGTCAGCCTCGCAGGAACCAATGCACTTCCCAAGGGTGTGACTCCAGTTACCAAGTCTCTGTTTTTGGATATCGCCGGATTGCTCAAAACCGCAAACATGAGAATTCCTGAAAAGATGGAAGGACTGGCGATCGGCCCCAAACTCAAAGATGGTTCCTATGCAGTTTTGGTGGGCACCGACAACGACTTTAGCGTCACCCAAAATAGTAGCGGTGTTCAATCTGATGTTTGCACTGGGGGCACTCAAGTTGCGCTGGATGCGGGCTGTCCGACTGGAGAAACGCTAATTCCAACCTTTCTGTACTCCTTTAAGGTGAGCGGTGACGACCTCAAAGGATTTGTCCCCCCGTCAAAAGTCCCCGAACCGACGACGGCGGGAAGCCTAGTGCTGCTCGGCTTAAGTGGATGGCTGCTTAAAAAGAGAGGCGGGCGATCGGGGGTTTAATACTTCGTCAAGCCAGGGGTGAGGGGTTGCCTTTGGCACGCTTCGCGAGGGGGATGAGGGATGAACAAATCCTGATGCTTTTTTCGTCCCTTGACTTTGAGACGACGGGCTTTAAACAACCTGTGCCGAGTCACGAACCCAATTTCAATGAGATCCCCAATCTCTTTTCAGAAAGCGGGGATCTTTGTTTTTACCCTGATTCAATATTTGGATTCAAAATTGGGCAGACGGCTAACCTCTGGGATCTTTGAGCCAAGTGACGAGAATCGTTCCAACTTCTCCCTTCATGGGCACCAGACTGATGAAAATAGTCGTGCTGCCTTTCTTGAGTTGGTAAAGATCACCACCCCCAAAGGCTCCCAGTTTAGTCACCCCTTCTGTGAAGATGGTATTCAATTCTGCTGCCAGAAAGGTGTTGTAAAAAGCATCTGGAGCTTGACCTGCTGAAAACTTTAGGCGATCGATGCCTTTTCTAGGCACTGCTGGTATTCCATTCTGAGCCTCTTCCTCGGTTGGAATCTGACCGAAAAAGAACTGCGGTTGCTCAAACTGGTCTACGGTGGGAATGTCTCCCTCCACGTTGTCTCGCCCCGGCGGAAAGACTGAACCAATCATCTCGACAAACTCTTCGGGAGGCACCACAGCCCCTTTGAGGGTAGAGAGATCCTGAATGCGCTCAGGAGCCAGCACGACGACCGTAATACTACCATCTGGAAGCAAGCTGAGAAAGAGCGTCTGTTCGCCTTTGGAAACCTGAAAATACTTTGCGCCGCCTTCGTCTCCGGCTGGCTGAACGTTAAAGCCTTTTTTCTTGGGTTCAGATTGATAAAAGTTGGCGACAGCATCCAATGTGCCAGTGGCGATTCGGCAATTTTCGCCCAGTCCTTTGGCAAAGCAGTCAGGTGTAGACGGCTGAAAATGAGGAAAATCGGCGAAGGGATTGGTGACGTTTTCGTTTCTGCTGGCATTTGTCCCTTGCGCGGCAGGAGGAGTCGGCGTTTCTGTCGCTGGTGTAAGTTGTGGCAGCGTTTTTAAGACGGTGGGGCTGGTTGAGGGACGGTTAATTTTGGGCGTGGAGGGCCGGGTCGCTTTGGGAACCGTGACTCTGGGGGTGAGTTTGGTCTGAGCGCCTGCTTTGGTTGTGGGCAGTTGGGTGATTTTGACGGGAGCCTCTTTGTCTTCGGGCGGCTTTTTCTGCTCTTCAGGAAACGGGACAAACAAAAACAGGGCGTGCAGCCCCAAAGCGGCAAACAGCATCGGGCGAAATAGCGTCTGCAATGGAGGCAGAGAGGGTAGAGGAAGAGATTTGATCATGAGCCGTTTTGCGGGGGTCTGCTTGGGAGGGATGAGGGAGGAAAGGTTGAGAAGTGGGCAACAGAACAATGTGAGCCTTGAAGACTCAGGATTGCTTGTTTACGGTAGTCAAAAACTTGTGGTCGATCGCTGCCCTATTAACGATAGAGGATCTGTTGGCGATCCGGTTAGTCGTGGGTCATATTAGCATTGAATTTTTTCTATCTTCAGTAGATCAACTAGATTCCTCAGTCGATTTACTGATTTATCCTAAGTCGTTGAATTAGCAGTTACTTAGGGTAGCAACTCTCGATAACTACAACAAAACTTACAGCAATGTTGGTCTGATCAGTCAGCGTGATAAAACCTTTGTCAGTTTGCATTGATCAATATACAACCTTGGACAGAGTTGTAGCGACCTCAAATTCATCAAGATTCTATGCTGTAATGCGTTTCAGATTGTATTTAATCTTCCGTTCGCTAGAATTTAACTAAAGATTAAATAGAAATTAACCATTCATTATTCTTTCGTTTGTTTTGGCTTAACTACTTAAGTTGTAGGGTTGTCAGTGTGACTTCAGTATTAATTCGGTCTTTGTTGAGGACGAGGCACAATGTCATTTTCTACAACTGCTCTGCGTCGTGCTGTTACTGCCTCAGTGGTGACTGCTGCGATCGCATTTAGTCCCGTTTTGACCGCAATTGCTCAAGCGGTGACGCTCAATGGAGCGGGGGCAACTTTTCCGGCTTTACTCTATGACCGTTATCGCGCCGAGTTTCAGAAAAAAACAGGCATTTCAGTAAACTATCAAGCGGTCGGTAGTGGGGCTGGAATTCGTCAAACGATCGCGGGTGTGGTTGACTTTGGCGGCAGTGATGCAGCGATGACGGATGCGGACATCGCAAAAGTCAGTCGTGGGGTCATTCTCGTGCCGACCGCTGGGGGTGCAGTCGCGGCGGTTTACAATCTTCCAGGTGTTTCCAATCTCAAGTTGTCTCGATCGGTGCTTCCCGACATTTTTGCAGGACGCATTACTCGCTGGAATGATGCCAAAATTGCGGCTGACAATCCGGGTGTCAATCTACCGAATTCTGAAATCAAGACGGTCGTTCGCGCCGACGGGAGTGGAACGACCTTTATCTTCACCAACCACCTGAGCGCCATTAGCCCCTACTTTAAGGGCAGAGTTGGCGTAGGGACGGCTCCCAAATGGACAAACAATCCTCTTAAAGGGCGCGGAAATCCTGGGGTCGCCGCGCTGGTATCCAAGACGCAAGGGTCGATTGGCTATGTCGAGTACTCTTATGCGAAACAGAACAATCTGGCGATCGCAATGGTGCAAAACAAGAAGAACGAATTCGTGATGCCTTCTCTAGAGGAGACCAACAAAGCGATGGCTACCATCACCTTTCCCGATAACTTCCGTGTGTTTGAGGGCGATCCGTCCGAAGGGTATCCGATCACGGGGTTGACCTGGATGATGGTCTATCGGCAATATGACAGCAAAGAGAAAGCGGATGCTATCAAGAAGTGGATTGATTGGGTTCTCACCGATGGGCAAAACATCAACGGCGATCCCAAGCTTGAGTTTGCTCGCATTCCGCAGGCTGTTGCCGATCGCGCTCGTCAAAAAGTTCAGAGTGAAGTGAAACCGTAGGAAAAAGTTTTGAGTTTTGGGTTGAAGCGTTTCTGACGGGCTGCTTTCTCGTTCAGCTTGTAGAATCCGAAGCCCAAAGCTCAAGATTTTGCCGATTCAACGTTTGTGATGTGAGGAATTTAATACAATGTCTAGACTTTTCTGGAGTTTGCTGGGGATCGCTCCAGTTTCTCTGTGTTTTAGCGCGATCGCCGCAGTTGCGGCCGTCCCGGAAGCTCCTGTTCAACCAGAAGTTTCAACGACCCAATTGGCACAGGCAACCCCTTCAGTCAGTCAAGTGCTGAATCAGGTTGATGCGAATGCGCCCCTGGCTCAAGTCACGTCTGTCTCACAGCTTTCGGATGTGCGTCCTACCGATTGGGCGTTTCAAGCGTTGCAGTCTCTAGTTGAGCGCTATGGCTGTATTGCAGGCTATCCTGACAAGACCTATCGCGGCAATCGGGCCCTGACTCGCTACGAATTTGCGGCTGGGGTGAATGCGTGTCTCGATCGCGTCAACGAACTAATCGCAGCATCGACGGCTGATTTGGTCAAAAAAGAAGATCTCGCCACCCTGCAAAAACTGCAAGAAGAATTTGCGGCTGAGTTGGCGACGATTCGCGGGATGGTCGATTCGCTCGAAGCCCGCACCACGACGCTCGAAAAGCAGCAATTCTCAACCACCACCAAACTCGCTGGAGAAGTTATTTTCTCCGTAAGCCAGGCTTTTGGCGATGAACGAGCCATCAACTCAGATGTGCAGCGCGTCATTGATTTTCCAGGCACCTCGGCAGCCGCTCGAAACACAGCGATCACGAATGCGATCGGGGCGGGTGCTGCTAGAAATGTCCAAGACAATACCATCCTTGCAACTCGCGTTCGTCTCGCACTGGATTCTAGCTTTACGGGACGCGATCGCCTGAGAACTCGTCTGCAAGCCAGAAACATCACTTCTTTTAGTGGGGCAGTGACCAACACCAATATGACCCGCCTGGGCTATGACGGCTCTAACGAAAACACCGTTGAATTAAACCGTTTGGAATATCGCTTTCCCCTCGGCGACTTAACGACTGTTTTCGTCGGAACAGGCACCAACGATGGTTTGGAGTTCAACGATTCAGTTCCAACATTAAGTCCTGTAGAATCGAGCGGTTCTGGAGCGATTTCTCGATTTGGGCGCTACAACCCGATTTTTAGAGCCTCTACAGGAACGGGGGTCATCATCAACCAGAAGTTTGGCCCAGAATTTACGGTAGGAAACAAACTCACCTTATCACTGGGCTATCTGGCTCCCACAGGGGACGCACAAGATCCGACGGTCGATCGTGGCTTGTTTAACGGCAGTCATGCAGCCCTGGCACAGCTTGTGTTTCAACCAACTCCCAACATTGGGCTGGGGGTCACTTACGTCAACGCCTACTACAGCACTGGAGCGGGCATTACGGGCAGTACAGGCAGCGGATTTGCCAACAACCCGTTTAATAGCTCACAACAAACCGACGCTTCGACCACGGCGACCGCAGCCCAGAGATTAACCAACGTTCCGACGACGACCAACGCGGTTGGACTACAGGGCAGCATTCGCTTAAGCTCTAAATTCATTGTTTCGGGCTGGGCAGGTGTTACGGATGCCAAAGCAGAACGGCGCGTCATTGGGGGCGGATCAGCGATCGATCCCTTTGTCCGTCGGGGAGACAAAGCCACTATTTGGAACTGGGCCGTCACGCTGGCGTTCCCTGATTTGCTCAAGGAAGGCAACCTGGGCGGCATTGTCTTTGGGATGCCTCCAAAAGTGACCGACAACGATTACGGATTAAACAATCGCACCGCGACCAGCGTCCGTCGAGAAGATAGCGACACGTCATATCACCTGGAAGCGTTTTATCGCTATCGGCTGAATGACAACATCGCGATCACACCCGGCTTGTTGGTGATTTTTAACCCAGAACACAACAGCGCCAATGACACGATCTACGTGGGTACGTTGAGAACGACGTTTACCTTCTAATCCACGGGCGGGAGAAGGTGAAATCAGGACTGTTTTAAGCGCCTGCAACCCACTTTCTCCCCTGTCCTTTATTGAGGTTGAATGACTCATGACTGTTGACCCCGTTGAATTGAGCGATCGCTCCACTCCCAGCCTGCTTACCAGCGAACAAGACACGTCCTGGTTAGATCAAGGATTTGCGCGTATCGTTCAAGGAATCGCCCTGGCGACGGTGGCGATTTTGTTTTGGATGGGGTGGGTGATTTTTGTTGAAGCAAAACCTGCCATTCAAGCGTTTGGATTAGGATTTTTGACGCGCCAAGAATGGGATGTGAACGAGCTTCAATTTGGGGCTATCACCTATATTTACGGAACGCTGATCAGTTCGGTGATCGCCCTTCTCATTGCCATCCCCGTCGGGCTTGCAGTGGCTCTGATCACGAGTGAAAACTTTTTGCCGCCGTGGGTACGATCGCCCCTCAGTTTCTTGATTGAGCTAATCGCGTCGATTCCCAGTGTGATTGTGGGCTTTTGGGGTATTTTGGTTTTGATTCCATTCCTCAAGCCATTTCAATTATGGTTATATCAGCAGCTCAGTTGGGTGCCTTTGTTTAGCACTGAAACCTTTGGGCCGAGTGTATTTGTGGCGGGTGTGATTTTATCGGTGATGATTTTACCCACGATCGCTGCGATTAGTCGAGAAGTTCTGCTATCCATTCCTCGCGATTTGAGAACGGCATCAATGGCACTGGGCGCAACTCGTTGGGAAACCATCTTTTCGGTACTACTTCCGTCGAGTGCTTCAGGAATCATTGGAGCGATCATGTTAGCGTTAGGTCGAGCATTAGGCGAAACGATGGCCGTAACGATGGTAATTGGCAACTCTGATCAGTTGAGTGTGTCACTATTCGACTCAGGCAATACCATTCCTGCCATTCTCGCCAACCAATTCCCTGAAGCATTAGAGCAAATTCACATCGGATCGTTAATGTATCTGGCTCTCATTCTATTCGCTCTAACATTGCTCGTAAATATTGGGGCCGTCTTTTTAGTGCAAGTCTTCAGCTTCAAAAACAACTAGATTGATTACTAAATTTACTACTAAAAATACGCTGATCATTTCCTCCCTCCTCCCTCCTCCCTATTTCAATGGATCAAGAACTGACCAAACCCCTACCCGCTACCCGGACTCTCTTCACCTATGGGATGACCGCGATCGCTTTCCTGCTCACCGGGCTGGCACTGCTTCCCCTGCTGTCGATTTTGTTTGAAATTCTTAGCAAAGGCTTGCCTCATCTCAAGTGGGAGACTTTTACAGCCCTGCCTGCTCCTGTTGGCGTTGAGGGGCCCAATGGCTTTGGAAATGCGATTTTGGGAACGATGCTCATGGTGAGTCTTGCGGCTCTGATTAGCGTTCCGATCGGCGTATCGACTGCGGTGTATCTATCTGAATTTGGGAAGCAAAGCTCGATCGCTCGGACGATTCGTTTTGTTGTATCAATTTTGAGTGCTGTGCCGTCGATCGTCGTAGGAGTTTTTGCATACGGTGTAATTGTTGTAACGACGAAATCTTTTTCTGCATTCGCAGGCAGTTTTGCGTTGTCGATCATTATGTTGCCGATTATCGTTTTAGCAACTGAGGAAGCATTGAAGCTCGTTCCGGTTCCCCAACGGCTTGCGTCTGCTGCTCTGGGTGCAAACTCGATGCAAACTACATTCCGAATTGTATTAGCGTCCGCATTACCAGGGATTACGACTGGCATTCTGTTAGCGATCGCTCGTGCCGCAGGTGAGACGGCTCCTTTACTATTAACCGCTCTCTTTAGCCAGGGCTGGATCGAAGGACTGAGCGGGCCGATCGCGTCCCTTCCAGTCTTGATTTACAACTACGCCAACTCCGCCGCCAACGAACAATATCAGTTAGCCTGGAGCGCCTCTGTCATTTTATTGGGAATGGTTTTGATCACCAACATTTTGTCACGCCTGATTACCCACAAAAGCTCACCTTCTCGTTAAGTTATGCAACCTAGACTCGATCGCTCCCTCACTTCCAATAAAGACAGTTCACTCGCGCTTTGTGTGCAAAATTTGAGCTTTTATTACGGCGATCGCAAAGCAGTAGAAGGCGTTTCGATGGACATTTATTCCAGTCAGGTGACTGCGATTATTGGCCCGTCTGGCTGTGGCAAATCGACTTTTATCAAAGCGCTCAATCGAATTGGTGAACTAGAAGGCAACGTGCGGGTTGAGGGACAGGTCAAATTTTTTGGGCAAGACATCTACAGTCGGCGCGTGAACCTCAATCGACTGCGGCAACAGATCGGCATGGTGTTTCAAAAGCCCAATCCCTTTCCGATGAGCATTTACGACAATGTGGCTTACGGGGTGCGGGTGTTTAGCCGTCCGTCGCGATCGACCCTGGATGAAATCGTCGAAACTGCGCTGCGAGGAGCAGCCCTCTGGGATGAGGTCAAAGATAACTTGGGCAAATCGGCTCTGGGCTTATCCGGTGGTCAACAACAGCGACTTTGTATCGCTCGATCGCTCTCCGTCAAACCCAAAATTCTGTTAATGGACGAGCCTTGTTCTGCGCTAGACCCGATCGCCACCATGAAGATCGAAGAACTGATCCACCAACTTAGAGAAGAGTTGACGATCGTCATTGTCACTCACAACATGCAGCAAGCTTCTCGCGTCTCCGACTACACTGCCTTCTTTAGCACCGACGAAAGTCGCATCGGTCAGCTAGTCGAAATGGGCACCACCACCGACATCTTCACCGCCGCCACTAATTCTCGAACTCGCGATTATGTCGAAGGGCGATTTGGTTAATGTGACGTGAATTCGATGAAGTCGCTCGCTGCGGTTGGCCGTTCGGGAAAGCAAGCTAAATTCTCTAAGAGTGAGGGACTCTGAACTCTAATGTTAAAGTCCCCTAAAATTGGCAGCTTGAGGGGTAGAAGCGCTGAACACCAAAGCGAAAAGCTTGGTCGAATTCACGTTTGGGTAGATGAATTTATTCGGATTACTCGATCGCTAGAGAGACTCGATCGCCGCCCACATCTCGCAGCACGCCCAGGGTTTTCACGACTTTTTCGTAAGGAAGGGCTTTGTCTGCCTTGAGCACGATGCTGCCTTTGGGATTCTTTTGAAAGTAAGTCACAACTTGTTGAGCGACTTGAGCTTCATTCACATTAGCAGTGTCGATGAGGACTCGTCCCTGTCGATCCAAACCAATCACCAGAGGATCTTGAGGTCTTTCTTTATTCGTTCCTTTGTCTGTAGTCGGTAGTGATGCGTCTACTGCCTGAAAGTTGGTCAGAGACATGGAGACGAGAATGAAGAAAGTGAGAATCGTCATGATCACATCCATCATCGGAACCAGATTCACTTCTGGCATTTGTGATCCTTGTTTTTGGTGTTTAAATTTCATGTCTGGTAGCGTTGTTCAGAATGGAATCAAGACGGTTTCTAACTGCAAACGGATAGGTCTAAAGTTTTCATATGAGCGGGGTCTGAGGGATATGTCTCATCGCCCAACAAGGCCAGCAAGGAAGCCAGTCCTACAAGAGTTTCCAGCAGTTAAACCGTTCGCTCCAGGGCACAGGCGATCGTGGCGATCGACAGCACTCCCAACGGCACCATGACCGGCCCACCTTTACTGACCATATCGAACAAATTGGACATAATTTAAGGATGCTCTCTACCGAGTAATCTTAGATACGGAACTTCGATAGGCACACCCCTACTACAATAGCGGAAGTTCTCTCTAAGACTGGTTAAGGGTAGGTAAGGGCGATCGTAAGCCTACGTTAAGCTCTGATTTTTGCTCGACATCAATGGCTAGAACAACGCTTCCAAAGGAACAGTTCTTTCTAAAATTCTGCAAGTACGGATGTCAACTATCTGAGCTGCCGAACCCTATTCTAATCGTCACTCGGTTACGGGTCTTCTTAAAGATTTCACCTGACTGCGCTTGACCTTGCTCTCAAGGCGTTTTTTCTGAGAACTGCGCGTGGGCTTGGTGGGTTTGCGTCTGCGAGGAATGATCGTCACCGATTTGATCAAGTCCCTCAGTCTTTTTAAGGCTTCTTCTCGATTTTGCTCCTGGCTGCGATGCTCTTGAGCTTTGATCACGACCACGCCTTCCTGGGTGATGCGCTGATCTTTGAGGTCTAAAAGGGCAGACTTGAGGCGATCGGGCAGCGACGAAGCTCCAATGTCAAATCTTAGATGAATAGCACTCGCTACTTTGTTGACATTTTGCCCTCCTGCCCCCTGAGAGCGGATCGCCGTCATTTCGATCTCACTTTCAGGGATGGTGATGTGTTGGGTAATTTGCAACATGCCCGGAGGGTTGGATTAACTTTAGCGATTGAATCGACGTTGTTTTTGTTTAGCCAGAGCTTTACGCTTGCGTTTTTCGATCGGAGTCTCAAAGTGACGGTGCTTCCGCATGTCGGGGAAAATGCCCGCCTTAGAGACTTCGCGCTTAAAGCGACGCAATACGGAATCAATTCTTTCGTCTTCGCCTGGAATGACTTGGGTCATAGAAATCTCCGAGTGAGTGAACTGTAGGGGTGATCAAAGTGAAGCGGACTGCAAACATCCGCCCCTAGACAAACTAAGACGGCCTAATGTCTAATTCTAATAGCGACGCGGCGATCGATTGCCACCCCCCGCAGGCCCCCGATCTTCGCGAGGCTTGGCTTTGTTCACTTTCAGGTCGCGCCCCATCCATTCTGCTCCGTCGAGGGCGGTAATAGCAGCTTCTTCTTCGGCATCACTGTTCATTTCGACGAACGCAAAGCCCCGCATCCGTCCAGTTTCGCGGTCAGTAGGGAGTTGCACTCGCTTGACCGTTCCATATTCAGCAAAGATCTCAGTCAGGTCTTCTTGTTTGACCTCGTAAGAGAGATTGCCGACGTAAATTGACATGAGAAAGTCTCCAAAAATCAAAAGCGGGTGAACTTCTCTTCGGAGAGACGCGCACCAACGCACGACACAGCCGAGTCGAATTTTCTCACGCTAACATGCATAAGCTGAAAATACGATAGAATTCGCAGATTTCTTTACTAGAAGATTTGGAACCACTCGCTAATTAAACATTTTTTCACTCGTCTTAATTCAAGTGTACTATGAATGAAACTAATTTTTGACCGTTTGCACGCCCATTATTTAGGCCATTTTTAGGCAAGTATGGCTAATCTACTCTTGATTGAAAGTCCTGGCAAATCTAAAAAACTCAGCCAAATTTTAGGCGCAGGTTGGACGGTGAAAGCCAGTTTGGGGCATGTGCGCGAGTTAGCAAATGATGGTGAAGATTCTCTAGGATTTGATTTGATGGGCGATCGCGTCCAGTGTCGCTATGAACCGAGGGGCGATCGCGCTAAAAAGGTTCTGGCAGACTTGCGGCAAGCGGTCAAACAGGCGGATGTGGTTTATATCGCCACTGATCCTGATCGCGAAGGGGAAACGATCGGCTGGCATTTGCAGCAAGAACTGCGGCTCAAAAATCCTCGGCGGGTGGTCTACAGCGAAATTACCCCGGCGGTGGTGAAGAAAGCGATCGCCGCTCCTCGATCGTTGGATCAAGCCTTGATTGATGCGGGACGCGCTCGTGACTGTCTCGACAAACTGGTGGGCTACAAAGGCAGCAAGCATGTCGTCTGGAAGCTCAACAATGGGGCAAAGTCGATGGGACGGGTTCAAAGTGCCACGCTGCATCTGTTGTGTCAGCGAGAGCAAGAAATTTTAGCCTTTAGGCCACAGGACTATTGGAGTGTATGGGTGGACTATGCCGAAGGGTTCAAAGCTTTTTATCGACGCAGTTTGAATCCGACGAAAAAAGCAGCCCCCTCCCCCGACGATGCCGCAGAGGGCAAAGAAGCACCCGAATCCGATCGCGTCACGTCTCAAGCCGAAGCCGATCGACTGGTGGCGATCGCGCAGTCTTCTCTCCATCAGGTGGTGCAGATTGAGCGCAAAAACACGACCCAATCTCCGCCGCCAGCCTTCATTACGTCTACGTTGCAGCAAGCGGCGGGGGCTAAGTTAAAGCTGAGTCCAGATGCCACGATGAAGATCGCTCAGTCGCTTTATGAAGGCGGACATATTACCTACATGCGGACGGATTCGGTGATGTTGTCTGAGCAGTTTCGTCTCGCAGTGCGGCAGTTTCTCGAAAAGCACGATCGCGACAATCTACCCACGCGATCGACGCAGCACCGCTCTAGTCAGACGGCTCAAGAAGCGCATGAGGCAATCCGGCCGACGGCGGTCGATCGCACGCCTGCACAACTTAATCTTTCTGGAGAAGCTGCCAAACTCTATGACCTGATCTGGAATCGGGCGGTTGCGTCTCAATGTGCCCCGGCTCAAATCGCCAAAACTCGTGTGGTTACCCAGTCCGGTGAGGCTTATTGGGAAGCGAGGGGGCAGATTCTCACATTTGCGGGCTACACCTGCTATTGGAATAATCTCAGCAGCGATTTGGAGTTGCCCAACCTTCAACAAAATCAGCCTTTGGCGCTCAAGCAGGCTGGCTCCGAGCAGAAACAAACTCAGCCACCGCCGCGCTACACCGAACCCAAGCTCGTCCAACTAATGGAACGCAAAGGCATCGGCCGCCCCAGTACCTATGCGCCAACGGTGAAGACGCTCAAAGATCGAGAATACGTTCAAGTCGTGAAAGCTAAATTGCAGCCGACGGCTTTGGGCATGGAATTAGATGCATTTTTGGTGAAAGCTTTACCGGATTTAATTCAACCTGAATTTACGGCTCAGATGGAGTCTGTTCTTGATCAAATTGCTGCCGGAAAACAAGACTGGCAACGCTACTTGACTGACTGGCATCGCACCTATTTTGAACCTGCTTTAACTCAAGCGAAATTATTTATTCAAACGAGCTTTCAGAGTTCGCATCCTTCGACATTTGGCGGCTACAGTGCAGAGGGAAGCAGCCCATCTAAAAAGTCACCGTCTGCAAAATCTTCGACGGTCAAATCTTCCAAATCTTCTGCAACGATCGCTAAATCTTCTAGTAAATCTTCGACTAAATCGACGACCGCTCACTCTGATAAAACACCCAGCAAAACGTCTAGTAAGCCTAAATCTTCAGTTAAATCTTCGACAAAGCCAGCGACTTCTAAAGCTAATTCATCTTACAAACCACGATCGCCTGACTCAATCGCTGACTCTCTCACAGATGCGCCCTGTCCGGTTTGTGGAGCCTTGTTAGAGCGATATATCTACACCAAAGACGATCAAGAAAAGACGATGTTGAGATGTACGATCGCCGAAAATCGTCGCGGCAAATGTAAAGAGGTAGCGTTTTTTGACTCTCGTGGTCGGTTTTGGTCACCCAAGTTTGGAGAGTTAAATGTTGAGTTGATTTAATGTCAATTTGATGAAGTTCTTTCACTTCGTTGCTTAGAGCTTTTGCCCCCCAAGCTGCCAATCTGAGGGACTTTTGAAAAGATAATAATTTAACGTGAATTCGATAGAGTTTTTTCGCTTCGGTATTTAACGCTTCTGCCCCCCAACCCCCCAAATCTGGGGGACTTTCGGACAGGATTTCTTGCTCAAAGTCCCCCAAACTTGGGGGATTTAGGGGGCTGCCTGGAGTGATCGCCACAGCGAGGGATTTCATCGAATTCACGTTAATTTAGAGTAAAGGCTTGAAGAATTTGAGACGATCGCTATCTTCTTTCAGGCAATTCAAACACGATTTCAAAGCGCTCATTGGGAAACAATCGTCGATAAACTTTCAGGAATTCTTCAGCATCCGATCGTTTTTTGTAGCGATCCAAAATAATCCACTGAGGCGAAACAAACCGCACGATGGCCCACGGCTTTAGCCGCTCTCCATAAGTCATAATAATGAAGTCTCCTTTGAATCGAAGGAAGTACAGCCAGCGCGGGAACTGTCCAGGTCGAAGCGTTGGCTTTTGAATTACAAAATAGATTACTACATTTCTCGATAAAATGTGAGATATAAAGTGCGTTTTGATAGTTATTGTCTGTAGCTTTGTAACTTGCACTCCCAGAACATTGAGCAGTGAGGCAAGAAAAAGCGACAGATATAAAAGAGCGTTTCGGAAAAGCGATACGGCAGCGCAGACGAGCACTTGATCTCTCTCAAGAGCAGTTAGCCGAACGTGCAGGGCTTCACCGTACTTATATTTCCAGTGTTGAGAGAGGGACTCAGAACCCTTCATTAGAAAACATTGAGAAATTTGCGGAGGCGCTGGAGATTTCGATCGCCGATCTCTTCACAAAATACGGCATCGAGATCAAAGACCAGTAGACACCAACTACTTCCTCCCTCCTCCCTCCTTCATTCCCAAAACTCTCTTTTACAGGGTGACGCAGAGCGGTAAAATGAATTGCCGAACGTTCTCCCCTAAACACACTCATGATCTCCAGTAATGATTTTCGACCTGGCGTTAGCATCGAGCTAGACGGTTCTGTCTGGCGGGTCGTTGAATTTTTGCACGTCAAGCCAGGCAAGGGATCTGCCTTTGTTCGCACCAAGCTAAAAAACGCGCAATCAGGCAGCGTCGTCGAGCGCACCTTCCGGGCTGGGGAGACTGTGCCGCAAGCCAATCTGGAAAAAAGCACCATGCAGCACACCTACAAAGAAGGTGATCAATATATCTTCATGGACATGGAAACCTATGAGGAAGGACAACTCAGTGCCGCCCAGATTGGCGATCGCGTCAAATATCTCAAAGAAGGCATGGAAGTCAACGTCGTCAAATGGGGCGAACAGGTTCTAGAAGTCGAACTGCCCAACTCCGTCACCCTCGAAGTTACCCAGGCTGATCCCGGCGTAAAAGGCGACACCGCCACAGGTGGAACCAAACCCGCGATCGTCGAAACAGGCGCTCAGGTCATGGTGCCCCTCTTTATCTCAGTTGGCGAAAAAATCAAAATCGACACCCGCAACGATACTTACCTGGGTCGCGAACAAAGCTAAAAGTTTGAGTTTTGAGTTTTGAACGGCGCTCAGAGAATCTACCAATCTTCTCATTTCAGCCCACCCAGGTCTTCTCACTCAAAGCTCACCTCAGCACAACCGGAACTCAAAACTCAAAACTCTTTTAAAACTGGAGCGATAGAAACTGTGCCACTGGACTTAAACGAACTCCGCGAATTGTTGACGGCTCTCAATCAAACCGATATCGCAGAGTTGACGTTGAAGAGTGATGATTTTGAGTTGACCGTGCGGCGAGGAATGCGAAGTGACACCGGACTGCCCCAGACGAGTGTGAGCGCGGTGACCGCTGGCTTGCCCACTTCGGCGATTTCTCCAAGTTACCAGGAAACCGCTCCCCTTCCCATGCCCGAAGTTCCTGCGGCTAGTCCGATTTCCAGCCCTTCGGCTCCCCCTCCTAGCGGCGATCGCCGCTTTGTCGAAATTCTCTCTCCGATGGTGGGCACCTTTTATCGCTCTCCGGGTCCCGATGAGCCGGCGTTTGTCGAAGCAGGTGATCGCATTCGATCGGGTCAAACGGTCTGTATCATCGAAGCCATGAAGCTGATGAACGAGATCGAAGCAGAAGTGTCAGGCGAAATTGTCGAAATTTTGGTACAAAACGCTTCCTCTGTGGAGTACGGACAGCCCTTGATGCGAATCAATCCCACGTAGATTCGATAGAATTCGCTGCAAATTTTTCACCTAAAAAAGCTCCTAAATTCCCCACAAGTGATTTGTGCTGTCTTTATAAAGACAAGGCTATACACTCTCACAAAACTTTATTCTGTAAAATTACGGTTTGTGTATTGTGGAAAACACGGGTGGCTCTGTGAAGTTTCCAAGAAGCCTGTGTTAGCGAATCGATAACTCTATTGCTATAGAGAAGTCATCTGGCTAAAATCTGGGGATCACATTCATCCTGTCGTCGCATTGACATGAAAACAGCAAAGCCTGTCCCCCAGGAAGTCGTCCAACAAGTTGCTGATTACTTTAGTGTTTTGGGAGAGCCGATGCGTCTCCGCATTTTGAATCTGCTGCGAGATGGTGAAAAGTGCGTTCAAGATCTCGTAGAAGCCACGGACACGAGTCAGGCAAATGTGTCTAAACACTTAAAGGTGATGCTTCAGGCTGGCATTCTCACACGTCGCACCAAAGGCACCCTGGCTTACTACTGTGTGGAGGATGAGTTAATTTTTGAGCTTTGTAATCTGGTCTGCGATCGCCTTGCCAGCCGCATTGAGCAACAAGCCAGACACTTTCGCGATTTCACCCTGGCCAGCAAGCGATGAGAGAAGGCACCTGAGTTCTAAGGATCGTGAATCAATCTGGCGAATGCTGTTAGCTTCACAAATGCCTTCGGCAACGTGGCTATCAAAACAAAACCCGCAATCGCGGGCTAAATGGCTAATTTAACGTGAATTCGATGAGAGTTTTTTCGCTTCGTTGTTCACGGCTTCTGCCCCCCAAGCTGCCAATTTTAGGGGACTTTCAGAGAGGAATTCTGGTTCAAAGTCCCTCACTCGTGGGGGATTTAGGGGGCGTTCCTGGATCTAAAAGCGAAGCGAAGCGTTCCTCAAACTGACGTTAATTTAATTCACGACCCTAAATTTGGAACTCTACTTCTCTGCTTTCTCAAATCCCTGACGGGTCATCGGCTGATCGAGCATCAATCCTTCGCCGCCCAGCGTTTCGAGTGGTTTGCCCTCAACTGAGAGAAAAACGGGCGCATTAGGGTCGGCACTGGTCGCAGTATAGAGAATCTGAGCTACTCGACCCATCATTGCAGCGCTGCCGCCACCCGCTGTAAAGGATTGAGACAAATCGACGTGGATGCCATCTGGTTTGACCTTGAGACTGCGAAGCTGCGTCCCTGGAGGAATCACCGAGGTGAGCGTTTTGTCAGGAGTTTGGGTGAGGAGGGTTTCGATCGCCACCGTTAAAGTCGCTTCAGTCCGATCGTCGGATTTGAGCTGGATGGGGACTGGGGTCGGTTTCAGTTCGCCCTCAGCATCTTTGAGGTAATAGATCTCAGCCGTTTTTTGCTTAGGGACGGGAGCCACTTTGGGCTGAGGCTTTTGGGTTTGTTGAATTGGGGCAGGCGGCGGGGCGGGTTGGCTAGATGGAGACGGTTGAGACTGCTCGATCGGCGCTTCTGCCGTTTTCTCGACTGCGGAATGCCACGCCAAAAATGCGGCTGCGCTGCCTCCGGTCACCACTAGCGCCGATAGACCTGCGATGACTCCAACGGGAATGCGGCGATTGGGCTGTTGATCTTGCATATGAGAAATCTCCTAGAGGTGGGCTTTGACAAAGGATCGTCAAGGTGAGTATGCGGAGAAGCGTGTGACTCAATACAATCGTAGCGGTCTGAATTTCGGAAGTTTTAGAAAAACGTTACTTTTTGGGATCAGGTCTGACCTGCACAAACGCGGCCAATTGTAGCTGAGTCGGAGTTATCTGCAATTTTAGAACTCGTGTCGTAATTTGGGACTTTTCTAGCTGACGAAGATCAAAACGATCGAACACACGTGCGATCGCGCCCACAATTTGTTTGGGAGCAGGCTGGCCGTTGACCAGAAGGGTGAGATTCTCCAGTCGTAGCGATCGCCCTGAAATAATCTGCGGTTCGGCTTCGACGACGATCGCCAGCTTTTCGGGGTAGCCTTGCTCTTGAAGTTCAACCTGTAGACGAATGCGCTGATTGGGCAAAAAAGTGACTTGTGGATTGACCAGATCGTAGCGTTCGGCTTGTTGGGCTTCGCTGCGTCTCAAAAATCGGATGCCCAAATTACGAAGTCGCGCAGTCACCGTGGGCGATCGCAGTGCGCGATTAATATCGTCTGACTTGAGAACGAGCCGCACCCCTGCCTGAATCGGTTCTGCTAACTTGAATCGTCTGCCTCTGCGCTGAAGGGCGATCGGGTCGGTTTCTAACTCTAATGCTTCAATCCGAACTTCTTTGACTGGAAAAAGTCCTCGTCCGGCGACTCGAATGCGATCGACTTTTCCATTCAAAATCTGATAGCTTGGGGCATTGTCCACCCGAACTTTTAGCTGCTCAACTGAGACAAACTGAGAGCGGATAGTCTTTTCAGCGAGGCGATCGACGATCAAACCAGTCGGAGACACCAATCCAATCAAACTGGATAAAACGATCGTCAAAAATTCCATTACGGCTCAAACGCGGGAATCATCTCTGCATCTCAAATTCGGTATTTCTGCTTTTATTTGTTGTTTTTGCTGATTATAAAGTCGAACTGAACTTAGCCCAGTGGTGATGGTGGTGAGACATAATAGATTCTTAACTCGTACAGCGTCTATCTTAATGCTTGGGGCTGGTTTTCTCTTGATTACCTTGGGAAAATATTTGAGGTATCAATCTCCTCTCTTCAATCAGTGGACAGGTAGCATTCAGAGCCAGTTTGATGACGTACCTGGAGCTGGATTATTTCTTCTGGTTCCTAGTTATCTCACAATCACAATAGATCTGATACTCACTGGAATAGCTATTTTAGGAATGTTTCTCATGTGGAGCATGGCAAGAAGAAGAAATCCTCTGTTGAGAATTGTTTTACTTTTAACAGGTAGCCTTCTTGCATCTTCTGCCTTGGCAGCTTTTAACTCTGCTTGGGACAGTTTCAGATGGTCATTCTATACACTTGCCGTTGGACAGATCCTATGGGGTTCTGGACTAGTGTGCAATATCATAGCGATTTTTAACTCAATTAAATACAGCAATGGTAATAGATAAACCAAGCCCTAATATCGTTTACTATCACAACATGAGCAGCGGTTTACAAAGCCTTCCTAGCGCCACCAGATCTGTGAACTCTTAACCAATGAACGCTCTACTACACACCCAAGCGTGGCAGTTGGTTGGATATGGCAGATAAACTCGGTGTTCTGTCGCGTCAATGTTTAGACCGCTGCACTCCAGACAAGATCACCTTAACTCAACGTGAATTCGACAAAGTTTTTCCGCTTCGTTATTTGGCGTTTCTGCCCCCAACCCTCCAATTTGGGACTTTTAGACAAGAGTTTTCGTTCAAAGTCCCTCACTTGTGGGGGATTTAGGGGGCTGTCTGAATCTGTGACTGCATGGAAGGATCAAATTCACGTTCCATTACGGCTCAAACGCAGGAATCGTTTCCGTCTCGGTGTGGGCAGCTTCTAGCCATTCTTGCATCGCGGGTAACGCCAAAACTGCCTTCACATAAGCTTGACAAACCGCATCAAGCGCAACCTGGTACGTCCGAAAGCGCAACACGACAGGGGCAAACATAGCATCGGCGATCGTAAACCGCCCAAAGAGCAGACTTCCGTCGCCACCATAGGTTTCTCGGCAGTTTCGCCAGATGGTCGTGACGCGATCGATATCCGCTTGCACCTCGGATGTCATTCCTTTTCCTGGTAGAGTTGCTCGACAATTCATGGGCATTTGTTGCCGCAGAGCCAGGAAGCCGGAGTGCATTTCTGCACTGATAGAGCGCGCCACCGCACGAGCCACCGGGTCGCCCGGCCACCACGATCGCTCTGGAAACATCTCGCTCAGATACTCAAAAATTGCCAACGAGTCCCACACCGTTCGATTTTGGTGCAGCAGAATGGGCACTTTGCCGTTGCCATCTGGACAATGTTGCAGGATTTTCGCTTTCGACTTTGGACTGTAAAGCGGGATGAGAATTTCGGCAAACGATAAGTCAAATTGCTTCATCGCCAGCCACGGACGCAGCGACCAGGATGAATAGTTTTTGTTGCCAATAATCAAGGTCAGAGCCATCATTTGAGTGCCTCTACAATCCAGCTTTTGAGAGTATCAACTACCTCGGTTAATGGAATTTCTTGCACCGCTTTGTCGGCTCGTTTGACGACTTCGACTTTGCCATCTTTGAGTGATTTTCCGGTGACAACTCGATAGGGAATGCCGATTAAATCAGAATCTTTGAATTTGACTCCGGCTCGTTCGTTGCGATCGTCCAATAACGTCTCAACGCCAGCTTGATTTAACTCGTTGTAGAGTTTCTCAGCCGCCGCCACCTGATCGGAATCTGCGACATTGGGAATGATGACGATCGCATGATAAGGCGCAATGGCAACCGGAAAAATAATTCCATCTTTGTCATAAGACTGCTCCACTGCCGCCTGTGCCAGCCTCGAAACGCCCACCCCATAGCAGCCCATTACCAGCGGCACTTCTTCGCCTTGCTCATTGGTGTAGGTCGCCCCCATCGCGGTCGAATATTCGGTGCCAAGCTGAAAAATGTGTCCGATTTCGATGCCGCGTGCGGTCTTGAGGGTCTGAGTCGGATCGTGAAGGGCACGATCGTCCGCCTTAGCCTTTCGCAAATCCACCACTTGAGGTAGCTCAAATTCTTTACCCCAGTTTGCGCCGACGACGTGAAAGCCAGATTCGTTTGAGCCGGTGACGAAGTTTGTCAGGTCAGCAACGGTGCGATCGGCTAACCGCAAAAACTTAGTCGCCTGTAGATTGGGCGTGACTTCTGCATCCAGAGACTTCGGTGCAGGCGGTTTGAGGTAGCTGTTGGCCAAATCGGGCGCAATGTATCCCAATGGCAACGGTTTCGACAACCATTTTTGTTGAGTCTCCGCATCCGGAACGGTCAGCCCAATCACCGCTTTGCCGCCATATTGACTGGCCAATTTCACCAACTCATTTTGCAGTTTGACCTCATTGACATCCTGATCGCCCCGAATGCTAATCAGCACAGGAACCACCATGCCATTGTCGTAAACCACTTGATAGAGAACGTTTTTAACCAAATTAGTTGGCGAACATTTGAGGAAATCACAGACTTTGGCGATCGTCTCCGTCCCCGGTGTCTCGCGCTTCTCATAGGTAGTGAACGGCGAAGGTTCAACATCAGGCGGAAGCGACGTCGCTTTCTCAACATTGGCGGCATACTTACCATCGTCGGTATAGAGAATCTCATCTTCTCCGGCTTCTGCCAGCACCATAAATTCTTGAGAACCCGACCCACCGATCGCCCCCGAATCTGCATCCACCGCCCGAAACTCTAAGCCCGATCGCCGCAAAATATTGTGATAGACCTGATTCATTTTCTGATAGCTGACCTTCATTCCCGCTTCGTCCGCGTCAAACGAATAGGCATCTTTCATAATGAATTCTCGCCCACGCATCAAGCCAAACCGAGGACGAATCTCATCGCGAAACTTGGTTTGAATCTGGTAAAGATTGAGCGGCAACTGACGATAAGACCGCACCATATCACGAGCGATCACCGTGATCACTTCTTCATGCGTCGGGCCAAGACCGACTTCGCGCTGCTGGCGATCGATCAGCGCAAACATAATGCCTTCCGCTTTGGTGTAAGTGTCCCAGCGTCCTGATTCGCGCCACAGCTCGGCGGGTTGCATTTGAGGCAGCAGACATTCTTGTGCCCCGGCTGCATTCATCTCTTCGCGCACAATCTGAGACACTTTTTGCAACACACGCCACATCAGAGGCAGATACGCATAGATGCCGCTGCCAACCCGCCGAATGTATCCCGCTCGCACTAATAACTTGTGGCTCGGAATTTCCGCATCTGTCGGATCTTCTCGTAGCGTCACAAACAGCATCTGAGATAGCCGCATCGCCCGTTCCCTTTTTGACGTTGAATAAGTCTCAGTCTAAAACACGGGGGGAAAGAGTGGGACAATTCGCGGCTGTGACCCAGGCGTACTCGATGTGCAACTTTTCCCAAACGCTTGAACAGACTGCCCTCACCCTAGCCCTCTCCCTGGGGAGACAGGGTGGTTTCGTACACCAAAAGGAAAACCCAAAAGCCTGATTTTTCAGTCTCTGCGAACACTTTGTGGCGCGTAGCGATCGCAACTTTGAGCGAACCTCAACGAAGGAACCAAAAATCCTCACTATTTTTTTCTTGTATGAAACCACCCTGCTTAGAAGATTTCCTTTAATAAATTTACTCGGCTGTCTCCATTGAGAATTCTGAAAGTCAAAGTTCCCCAGAATTGGGGGATCTAGGGGGCTTCCCAAGATTGGTAACTTTTTTGCTACAAATCTCCCTACTCCAAAGCCTTTAGCTCCAAAACTCGCTGTAGCTCTGCTAACTCATCCCGATGTCCCTGAACGGTGATCGCAGTGAGCATCTTGGTCTCAGCGGACGACTCTACTTTCAAAGAGACCTGCTCCGATCGCGCCGCCCCTCGCCAATAAAAAACTCCCGCCAACGGTGACAGGAGTAGTAAGCCTAGCCAAAAGTTTGACCCACTGGGCAAAGAGTACGACAGCACTAGCGCAAAGCACAGCATCCCCGTAGCGGCCAACAGCGTCAAAAAGATCGCTAAAAACCAACTAGGACGAACTACTCCCTCAAACGTCACCTGATTTTCGGCAGCGTTGACTGCGACAACCCGATAGGCTCGTTGGTCAAAATACTGCCTCAATTGAGACAACAGTGACTCCTCCGATTGCTCAGAGGTCAGCTTCATGGTTTCGATTCTGGGTTTGACCGAGGCGCGAATAAAGAAAAACAGCCCGATCACCATCAAAATCGTCAAGAAGAAGGTGGAAGGAATAACAGAGGTGCTCATGTTGCAAATCAGGAGAGAAAGGTGGCCTGCCCAAGTTTAAGTCTAGTAAACAAAGGGGTCACTTTTGGGAGATCTCCAGAGTTAGCGATCGGCACCGACTTTAGCAACCGTCTGACTATCGCGTTTGACGGCGTATTCTTCCCACAGTCGCGCCAAATCTTGAGCCTGCTGCATTGCCTCAGACCGGATTTGATACATCCGACGTGGCCGCCCTCTCCCTTCGACTTTTTTCCAGTAGCCCGTTACCATTTCTTCGTCTTCCAAAAACTTGAGTGCACTATAAAGCACGGTGTCTGAAAGGCGGTAAAGCGGATGTTCGGTCTCTAAGAGTTGGATGAGTTCTGTGCCGTATGAGTCGCCCCGCAGAAGGACTGCGAGAACGTAACACACCGCCAATTCCTTATTTAGGTAAAAAGGTGGTGGATCTTTGAAAAACTGATAGATATCCTCAAATTTCATCTGTCTGAATCCAAGCTTGCGACAATAACGATTGGCTCTCGATGATGCTTTGAAATCTGGTGTCTGACCTAGCATCATCACGGTAGCAATTACGCCTCTTAGATGGCCGTCCTTCTAAAGGACGAAATTACCTTGAGGGTGAAAAAATTGCAGTCAAACATAGAGCACGATCGTGGGGTTATTACTTTGAGCGAGCCAGCAACGTATGTCTTTGAGAAGCGTCCAGTTTTTAGGACATTTCTTGGCAGGTTGTTGGTTCAAAAATGTAACGTTTTTGTGTGGTCAAGAAAACCCAAAAGCTAGTGCCGGGCATCAGGGCTTTTTCCAAATCCTACTGGTGTTGTACAACTTTTATACTGGGGGAGTATGAACTTGGTATGTCACCAGTAAAAATGCGCTTATCCCAAACAGCAACCTCATTAAATTGCTTAACCATATTTTAATTGTACAACTTGATTTTGAAGTTGGCTTCCTAATTTGCGGGTTAAGAAGTAAATTATTTTAACTTTACCGTAAACTTTTGACCTCACCTCTTATCAGTCAAGGAACTTGCTAACCCTGTAAGCCTCTCTCACGATTAGTAAAGACTTACAACCTGTTTAGAATCGACGTTTCAAAAAATGTTTCGCACACGAACCTATTATCAATGCTCTAAGTTTTCCGGACGTTAGTGAAGAGACTTAACAAACATTAATAATATCAACCCTCCCCATCTCTCGATTTCGATTATCCCGATCGTCTTAGAGCAGTCATGGCTCAATTTAAGGTCAACTACACTTGACAATTGACGACTTAATCTAATTAGCTTTAAGAAAAAATATCAGCTAAAAGTTGCTCACGTCTACTTAATGAGAACCTCTACCTACCAGTACAAAGGGCCAGCTTTGAACCTTTTTCCGGGATACCTGGATGAAGTTCATTAATCGAACGTACGAATTTTTGACGCACAACTAATAGAGACGGGTTGAGAGCAATTTCTAAAAAAGGTGACTGTCGAATGGGATATTCATTCTAGCGACCCAAATCGATTTTCGTCCGGACTGTCACCCCTTGCGATCGCCGTTTTAGCAGCACGAGAATGAATTTACTTGGGTGAGAGTCTATACTTCTTGTCTAAAAAAGCTGCGCTAACTTGTGCCAGATTTATAACTGACTAAACGAAAATCTCAAACCAGACCTGTTCTCAGAGCAACCACCGCCGCCTGCACTCGATCGTCCACAGACAGTTTGTTCATAATGCCGCGAATGTGGGTTTTGATCGTGTTGGGACTGAGATACAGCGCTGCGGCGATTTCTGGATTACTACAGCCGTCTACCATCAATTTCAAGACTTCTAACTCACGCACCGAAAGCTGCCCCACATTGGTATTGACCGCAGGTGGCTTGAGATGTTCTACAACCCGTCGGGCAATTTGTGGATCGAGGTAAGTGGCTCCTTCTTGAGCGGCCGCGATCGCCGCAACCAGTCGATTGACATCTGACCCTTTGATACAGTAGGCATCGGCTCCACTGGAGAGGGCGGCAATAATCTCGGTTTCTGAGGTGTGCGAGGTGAGCATGACAATTCGCACGTTGGGCAGGGCGGCCTTGATCTGCTGGGTGGCTGCGATTCCATCCAGGCGAGGCAGTCCGATGTCCATCACGATCAGGTCTGGCTTGTGTTTGAGGGCAGCTTCTACGCCTAAGTAGCCGTCATTGACCTGAGCGACGATCGTCAGTTGGGGATAGTCTTCAAGGGATTGTTCTAACCCTAGCTGCATCATGGGGTCATCTTCGACGATCAAAATTCGCAGGGGCGGTAACTCGATCGGATTCATAAGTTGTCGTGAATAGAGGGACGTTTCTCCATGATAAGTTGTATCCCAAAAACATTTCTCTGGATAGAGGGTTTTACGCCCTATTCGATTTTTGAAGGTTCTAGAGGTGTTTGGGGCTGCTAAAATCGTACTCTCTGGGGTTGAGGTGCAGGGTTCTCATTAAGTTAGAAACTGTAGGTTTAATAAACTTGAAGCCTGGGTTAGATAACAACTTTATTCAATCCACAATCATTTATTCAATCCACGATCAAACATAGAAGTAACCGACTTAATGAACGCATCCCTAAATGCCCTAACTAGCGCCATCGCAGGCTATTGAAGATGACCAAATCAGATCCGCCCACGCTTCGACAAATTGCCAGCACCTTTCGGCTAACGGGTTGGATTAGCTTTTGGGTGCAATTGGTGTTGACGGTGATTTCGAGTGCAATTTTGCTGTTTGCCTCAGTTTCAAATCGCACCCCCACCACTAATCCGGGAACCAGTGTCGGCGTTGTGTTGACGGTTTGTGGGATTGGGGTGTTAGGCTTTAATATGTTTTGGGCGATCGCTCGCTATGTTTCGATCGGGCGACGACTGGATGGCGCTCCTGAAATTCGACCCAAAAAAGCAGATGCAATCCAGACGCTGAGAATGGGACTAATCGCGAGTCTGATCGGGACGCTGCTGGCACTGTTGGGAGCAGAAGCGATCGTGGGTCTGCTGTTTGGGAAGGCGGTCAGCCAGGGCGTTGCAGGTTTTGTCAATACTGACCCTGCCAAGTTTATCCAACCGCTTGACATTCTGGTGGTGCAGGCAAGCATCAATGTGATTTTGGCGCAGTTTTGTGCGATTTCTGCATCGCTGTGGCTGCTTAATAAGATGAGTCGGCAGTGAGGAATCTGCGATCGTCGCCTTGTAACTGTCCTGATGGCAGGCTGTGAGCTATGAGTAATGGGTCATTCGACTGATCGCGGGCCCCTGTTTTGTTTGAAAATCCTTCGAGTGCTTGCCTGATTCATGTCTAACGCTCAAACCGTCGATGATTTGGAGAAGAAACCGCGATTTCCTAGGGTCTGGCTGCGTCGAGGGCTGCTGACTGTCCTGGCGTTTGGGTTGGTGGTTTCTCTGTGGCAGGCTCCCGTGGTACGGGTTGCTCAGGGGAAGACTGCTGAGATTCGTGGGGTCTGGATGACCAATTTTGGCGCAAGTCTGATGTACTACACGACTCGGCTGGATGAAACAGTGGCAAATCTGGCCCAGCATCGATTAAACACACTCTATCCTTGTGTCTGGAATCGCGGTCGCCCTTTGCATCCCAGTCCGGTTTTTGACCGGGCGAGTCGATCGCAGTCCTTTAAATTGCCCTTTCAAGATGTGTTGTCTGGCGTGGTAAAACAGTCTCATCGTCAGGGTTTGAGAGTGATTCCGTGGTTTGAGTATGGGTTGATGATTCCGGTACGATCGCCCATTGCCCAACAGCATCCCGATTGGTTGACGAGGACTCAAAGTGGTGGTGGCACGATCGAGCTAGCCGAATCAGGCATCGAGCAAGGTTGGCTCAATCCTTCTCATCCAGCAGTTCAGCAGTTTCTCACCGACCTGATTGTAGATGTGGTGAAACGCTATCCGGTTGATGGGATTCAGCTAGACGATCATTTTGCGCTCCCGATCGAGTTTGGCTATGACCCTTATACAGTGAAACGTTATCGGGAAACTCATCGCGGCAAATCTCCTCCAAAAGACATGACAAACCCTGAATGGATGGCCTGGCGGGCTGACCAAGTGACTCAATTGATGGGCAAGATTAGTCGAGCAGTCCGATCGGTGCGTCCGGGGGTGGTGATTTCGCTGTCGCCTAATACCCCTGATTATGCCTATCGAAAATCGCTACAAGACTGGCGACGCTGGGTAGATTTGCGGCTGGTGGATGAGGTTGTGGTGCAGGTGTATCGTTCTGATTTGAGTGGTTTGAAGGCTGAGTTAGAAGGCGGTGGGTTTCGAGATTTGAGTTCTCAGGTGCCGATCGCCATTGGTCTTTATGCGGGTCGATTTTTGAGTGCAAAACCGATTCAGCAGTTGCAGCGAGAGGTCGAAACGGTGCGATCGTCGCAGTATTCAGGAGTCTCTTTTTTCTGCTGGGAAACGACTTTTTGGCTGTTTAAAGGAAGCCCTCAAACCCAAGTCGAGCGGGGTTTTACCAAACTCTTTCCGACTGCCAGCCGTCCGACTGGTTAGGTCACTGAATCTAATCCGCTACTTCTCTAACCAGTCCAAGATTTGATTGAGTTGGTCGAGTGAGACAAAGCCATAGCGCCAGAGAATCATCGGCAGCGGGCCGCGTTCTTGTTGAGAATATCGCAGCGCCATCGCGATCGAAGGGGGCGAAATGGCTAATTCATTCTGCAAAAAATTAATTAGCTGCACGTTGCTTCTGTCGAGATTGACAACAGCCTCCTCTAACTCATTGATAATCTCTTTTGGCAACGCAACCATTTCTCAGCAAACCCCTGGATAAAATTGTTAACTAGTAGACATTTTGGATGTTCATGCTATCACTAAAGTTAAGAGTTGAGCCAAACAACTTTAGTGAGTTTTTTTGAGTGTGGAAGTGACTTTGTTAAGAAGTCTGCTGAGAGAAGTAAAGTGCCACAGCATTCAAGCAAAGCCCGACTCAAGTTCTATGCCCTCACTTAAACCACACTTATTTCAAAGTGATCTTTAAGATTGATTAAAGATTAAATCATTTTACGCAAGTATTTCTACATTTAGAGGCTTCGGGAAGCATTTAGACCTCTGACCCCTACATCTAGGATCATGCAGGTTAACCTTTGTCCGATCTCTTCGAGTTACCCGCAAGGGGTCGCTTCCAGGGGTCTGCAAAGGGTTGAGATTCTTGGCTTCGGTGTTTACGGCTTCTGCCCCCAACCTCCCAAATTTGGGGGACTTTGAGATAAGCACATCCCCCTCGCAAAGCGGGACAAAGTTCTCCCTCATCCCTTATCCCTCATCCCTCATCCCTCATCCCTCATCCCTCAGCTTTACCTTTGCCTGTTGCCAGAGTTGCTCCAATTCTTCCAGACTGTACTCAGTAAGAGGACGATCGACTGCCCGTTCCATTTGCTCTAGTCGTTGGATAAATCGTTGATTGGTGCCCCGCAGCGCTTCGACGGGATCGAGGTCACACCAGCGGGCCAGATTGATCACGGTAAACAGCAAATCGCCTAGCTCTGCCTGCTGTTCTGCGGGAGTTTCGTCGGTCAAAGCTTGCTGAAATTCGCCCAACTCTTCCTGAAATTTAGCCCAAACGTCGGCGATCGTTTCCCATTCAAAGCCTGCTTGAGCCGCTTTTTGAGAAATCTTCATGCCAGCCGTCAAAGGAGGGAGCGATCGAGCGTAGCGCTTGAGTTTGTAGCTAAGTTGCTGGGTGGTTGCAAAATCTTCGCCTTTTTCGGCGGCTTTGATCTGCTCCCAATTGCGATGTACGTCTTCTACAGATTGAACCTCGACCGTCCCAAATACGTGAGGGTGACGACGAATCAGCTTTTCGGTAATTTTTTGAGCCACGATCGACAGATCAAACTGTCCCGCATCTTGAGCCACCTGCGCCTGAAGGACAACCTGTAACAAGAGATCACCTAATTCTTCAGCGATCGCGTCTTGGTCTCCCGTTTGGATCGCGTCTACTACTTCATAAGCTTCCTCAATCACATAAGGAGTCAAGCTTTGAGGCGTTTGGGCTAAATCCCAGGGACAGCCACCATCGGGCGATCGCAGTTGAGCCACTACCTCAATCAGTTGTTGAAGTGCTGTAAGAGTCGAGACGGTTGTGGGAGAAGTCATCTTTAGAGTTAGTTGATTTGATGAATACGAGATGCAGTTTAAAACTAATGTCTCTTTTGAATTAAGGATCGAGGATGAAATAACCTGTCATTTTGGCTGGCGGTTCAAACCGCGCCTATGAGAACGAAGTCTGCCTTCGCAGACTAGAAAAGCGTTTTAACCTGGGCAGGTTTTGTTCTTATAGGCGCGAATTAATTTGCCGGGCTTATTTAATTTATGGCCCCAAGCAGGGTTAGGAATCTCAAGGTCAATCGATTTGTGATCCCCGAATTTCTTGTGGAATGTCACTACCCGCAAGTTTTTCTTGTATTCGTCGTGCCAAATACACTGTTATGGTCATTGCCATGTCACGATCGCCAGAGAGCTTGTATCCATTTTCCAAACTAATGCGACAAAAGCGGCAAGGACATTGGATCGGCGATCGAAGACTCTGTGTTTAAAGTCCAAAGTCTAATGTCTAATGTCTAATGTCCAATATCTTTTCTAGATTCGCCCAAGCATCATGCCCCGTTGGGTTTTCCAGGTTCATGACTTGAGGCTACCTTTATCGTAGAAGATGTTGGTAATGACAAGCTTAAAAAGAGGGGTGCCCAGAAGTTGCATATTCCTCGTCGCCTGTCCTTCATCCCTTTAGAGAGGTCTACATGATTGACATGTCCGAAACTGCGATCGATTCGATTCATGCCCGTGAAATTCTTGACTCACGAGGGCGGCCGACGATCGAAGCCGAAGTCACGCTTCTCAATGGTGCGTTTGGGCTTGCCCAGGTTCCGAGTGGAGCGTCAACCGGAAGTTTTGAAGCTCACGAACTGCGCGATGATGACAAAAGTCGCTATGGGGGCAAGGGCGTTCTCAAGGCGGTACAAAATGTGGAAGAGACGATCGCGCCAGAGCTAATCGGGCTGGATGCGGTCGATCAAGAATTAGTCGATCGCGCCATGATTGCGCTGGATGGGTCGCCTAACAAGTCAAATTTGGGAGCCAATGCGATTTTGGCTGTGTCTCTAGCCACCGCAAAAGCCGGAGCCGAATCGGTAGGCTTGCCACTCTATCGCTATCTGGGCGGGCCGTTGGCCAATCTGCTGCCCGTTCCCCTAATGAATGTGATCAATGGCGGTGCCCATGCCGACAATAATGTGGATTTTCAAGAATTCATGATTGTGCCGATCGGAGCCTCCTCCTTTAAAGAAGCGCTGCGCTGTGGGGCAGAAGTGTTTGCTTCGTTGAGTAAAGTGTTGCATGACAAAGGCTTGCTGACGGGCGTGGGTGACGAAGGCGGCTTTGCGCCCAACCTAGAATCCAATCAGGCGGCACTAGATTTGTTAATGATCGCGATCGAAAAGTCAGGCTACAAACCGGGCACCGAAGTTGCTTTGGCGTTAGACGTCGCCGCGAGTGAATTTTACAAAGACGGCAAGTACACCTACGATGGCACGGCTCACGATGCGCCTGTGTTTATCGATTATTTGGCGAGTCTGGTCGATCAGTATCCGATCGTTTCTATTGAAGATGGTTTGCATGAAGACGACTGGCAACACTGGCAACTGATGACCGAGAAAATTGGCGATCGCTGTCAGCTAGTGGGCGATGATTTGTTTGTCACCAACATCACTCGGTTGCAAAAAGGGATTGAACAAAAAGCAGCGAATTCTATTTTGATCAAGCTGAATCAAATTGGATCACTAACAGAAACGCTACAAGCGATCGACTTGGCCACACGAAATAGTTTCCGATCGATCATCAGTCACCGCTCTGGAGAAACGGAAGATACGACGATCGCAGATCTAGCCGTGGCCACTCGTGCGGGACAAATCAAAACCGGATCGCTTTGTCGTAGTGAACGGGTCGCCAAATACAATCGTCTCTTACGAATCGAGGACGAATTGGGCGATCGAGCGATCTATGCAGGCAAAGTTGGCATGGGGCCAAAATCGTAACCAAACCGTTGATTAGAGAGCAGATGAGGCATGAGAAAGTTGATCGGTCTCATCTGTTGTCTAATTCTTGTTAATGTGAATTCGATGAAATCTTTCGCTACGGTGATTAATCTGGGCAGCCCCTTAAATCCCTCAATACTGGGGGACTTTGAACCAGAAATCTGATCTAAAAGTCCCCCAAATTTGGAGGGCCACCGTGTATACATAAGTCGATTGATCTGTACTTGCCATAATCCTTCGCTCCCTAAATCCCCCAAATTTGGGGGACTTTGAACGCTGATCAGGGTTCTAAATTCTGGAAGTCTTTTTTGCTTAAAGTCCCCCAGAATGGGGGATTTAGGGGGCTGAAGCCGACTAGAACGAAGTGAGTATAGACTTGTGTATACACCGTAGCAAAGTTGGGGGGTGGGGGGCAGAAGCGCTGAACAACGCAGCAAAAAGACTGCATCGAATTGATGTCTTGTTAACGTGATCAGGATGGAGTGCTGAAGATTGCCTGACTTTTATTTAGTGCTGGATTTAGAAGCCACCTGTTGCGATCGTGAATCTATTCCCAGAGAGCAGATGGAGACGATCGAGATTGGGGCGGTGATGGTAGAGCGCAAGACATTGGAAACGATCTCATCAAGTTACCCGCAAGGGGTCGCAGAATTTCAAACGTTCATTCGTCCGGTCACTCACCCCAGGCTGACGGAGTTTTGTACGCAGCTAACCTCAATTACTCAAGCAGATGTAGACAGTGCCCCAAAGTTTGAGGAAGCGATGGAAACCTTTGAGCAGTGGTTAGCCAATTATCCAAACTACTTGTTTTGCTCGTGGGGTAAGTTTGACCAACTTCAGATCAAAAAAGATTGTCGTCTCCATGAGATTCCGTATCCCCTCGGTCGCAAACATTTTAATCTCAAGACTCGATTTGCTCGCAGTCAGCGTCTGAAGGATCGAGTCCCCATGCTGCAAGCGCTAGACCTGATTCAGAGTCCTTTAGAAGGAACGTTGCATCGCGGCATTGATGACGCTCGAAATCTTGTCAAGCTGTTGCCCTACGCGCTGGGAGTAAAGGCGATCGAACCAGCGAACGATCGTACAGAAGCTTCTATTTAATGTGGCTCTACGTTAGTTTGATAAGTGTAAAGTCCGTCACTCGTGGAGGATTTAGGGGCTGATCGAATGAACAATCGCAGCGAGAGATTTCAGCGACAGGTGAATTTCAAAATTACTCGCTGCGTGATCTAACCAAACTAGTTTCTAAGAAACTTTGCTCAAGGTTTTGGTTGGCAACGCTTTGGGAGCCGAGTAAGCCGATCGTCCGCCTACCAACTTTTCATGCGTGATTGACTGAGCCAACACTCTTCGATACAGATCACTCAATTGGGCTGCAACGCCTGACCAGCTAAAGTTTCGTTGAACTCGCTCTGACGCTTGTTTTCTCAGCTTTTTGGCCCAGAGTTCGTCGGAGTGAATGCGCCTGATCGCGTCGGCAAAGGCTTCTACATTTTGAGCAGGCACGAGCAATCCAGTTTCTTCGGGAACGATCGAAAACTTCAAACCGCCCACCGCAGAAGCAACGACAGGAGTGCCACAGGCCATCGCCTCGATCGCCACCAATCCAAATGGCTCATAGTGACTGGGAATCACACACACATCGGCAGCCGTGTAATAGAGCGGCAAGCGATCGTGACCTACTCGTCCGACAAAAGTGGTTTGTTCTGAGAGTCCCAGACCTTCGACGATCGTTTCAATTCTCCGGCGTTCTTGTCCATCTGATTGAGTTGGGTCACTCCCGCCGACAATGACCAGATGGAGATTAGGATTTTCTTGCAGTTGGGCACAGGCGCGAACCAGCGTTTCGATCCCTTTGCGGGGATCAAATCTGCCCACATAAAGGGCGATCTGCTGGTCAGGTTTAAAGCCAAGCTGCGATCGTGCCTCTGATCTGGGAATCGCCTGAAAGTTTTCGATGTCGGTTCCACAGGGAATGACTTCGATGTGCCCCAGTTGAGAAACTAGCGTGCGTAAGGCTTCCTGCTCCTGGGGACTGGTGGCTACAATGCAATCTGATTGTTCTAAAATTTGTTGTTCAACCGCTAGACGAATGGGCGCGATCGCAGGTTGATTCTGCACCGCCTGATACTTAATAGCACCCAGTGAATGATAAGTGTGAATGAGCTGCACGTTATGGGTTTTCTTCACTTCTAAACCCACCCAGGCAGACATCCAATAATTGGTGTGGATCAAAGGATAGTGATACTTGGCTTGATAAGTTTGAAACGCTTCGACGAATGCTGGCATAAATTCAAACAAGCGATCGCGAGGTACAAATTCCTGCGGCCCAGCAACCAAGCGAATGGTTCGGCAATGGGGAGAATGCTGCACGATCGTTTCATCGTCTTCTCGCGTTTTGCGGGTAAACATATCGACCTGCCAGCCCAATTTTGCCAGCGCTTCTCCGACCTGCCGCACATAGACATTTTGTCCGCCTGCTTCTTCTTTGCCGATATCGGCTGCCGGGTCGCCATGCTCCGAGATGAGTGCGATCGCCTGTCGGTTGGGCAACGTTGATCGTATCAAACCGTGGGATGTCGGGTTAGATGCCTTATCTTCTTTGAGAAGTACCATTCTTTTACCTCATTAGTTATGTAGTGTTTAGCAATCGGTCTGCAACTGAAGACTGCTAAAAGCTACTAGCCGAAAGTGGATGTGTCTCGAATCGTGTCTTAGCTCATCGCTAATAGATTGGACAGTCGCTCGATCACACTCAGCCGCTTGCCTAAAATTTGTCGATAGACGGCTTCATAGCCATCGGTCATTTTCTGAACGCTAAACTTATCAACGACATGCTGACGACAATCGGCGCGCTCGATCGTTTCAATTTGATTCAACGCTGTGATGCAGTCGTCTACGGTGTCACACAAAAAGCCCGTTTTACCATGATCAATGACTTCGGGCGCAGATCCTAACCTCATGCCAATGACCGGAGTCCCTGAAGCCATCGACTCGACCATTACTAAGCCAAATGGCTCACGCCAGGTAATCGGAAACAACGTCGCGACCGCGTTGCCCATCAGCGTATTTTTTTGAACGTGATTCGCTTCGCCCAGATATTCGATCTGAGTGCCGTCAATATGGGGTTTGAGTTCGGCTTCGTAGAAGTCTCGATCGACCACATCAATTTTGCCCGCCATCTTTAGCTTCCAGCCTGTGCGTTTGGCAATCTCGATCGCCACATGGGGCCCTTTTTCAGGAGACAGCCGTCCGAGAAATGCTAGATACGGCGGCTCACTCGGTTGAGCATAAAACTTGTAGCTATCGACATCGATGCCGTTGTAGACCGTCGCAGCGCAGTTTAACTCCAGTCTTGGCTCACGTTGGGCATCCGAAATGCTCACATAGGGCTGACGGCTGGCGTGGCTATACATCTTCTCGTTGTCAGGAGTAAATACGCCATGTAGCGTATGGACTGTGGGCGTTTTGGAGAAATGTGCGTAGGGCAACGCGGGGCAGCCCATATGAGAGTGTATGATGTCAAAATCCTGGGCTTTTTGATAGACCTGACTGAGTTGCAGCATTTCATAAATCTGGTGTTCTTTCACCGTTGGATCAAGCCGCAACGCTCGTGCGTGAACCGATTCTAGCTTTGCCAAACTGATCGAGTCGCCAGATGCAAATAGCGTCACTTCATGGCCACGACGCACCAATTCATCGGTGAGCAAGCTTACTACTAACTCAATCCCGCCATAAGCTGGGGGGGGGACGCGCTCCCACAAAGGGGCAACCTGAGCAATCCGCATACAAACCTCCTACAAAGTCAAACTGTTTAGAAGTCTCGTTCTAGCTACAGAGTCCTTCCAAGCTAATTTCGCTTGAGAGATATGTCAGATTTAATTGAAATTCAAATTTCTGCCAAGTCGGAGATTTCACCTTGACAATTTGAGAAGTTCCACTTTTGCTACAAGCGTGGTACACCAATGCTACAAGTTGTCGTAAGAAGAAACACTTATTTGAGAGACCTTGTTCAGAAGCGTCGAAACCCGCTCACTGCCTAGAGATATCCGCTAAGAAGGCGGCAGGTTTATTTAGCTCTCTCAAAGTTTAATCCGCTACAAATTAGACTAACTGAGCGAAGGTGAGGGTATTACGCCATGCATAGGTTGCGATCGACTTCTAAAATTGGTCACGATCGCTGACAAAGCTTATTTCTTCGATACACAAAAAATCATTTGTTTACTCAAAATCTCGCCCTCTAGATCCAACTGCACGTTTAGGAGCGCAGAGAACCTATTTCGAGCCTGACGAACCCTGAACCGGAAAGTTTCCGAGCACGATCGCAAATTTTGTATTACTTTCCTTCGCCGCTCACTGCCTGGGTTCCATAACCATTTGGGCAACCCAAAATTCCCCACCCGTCAAGGCTGTCGAATGCCGTTAGCTTCGCAAGTACCTTCAGCAACGCGCCTAAAAGAACAAAGTTTGCCTTCGCAGACTAGGCCGATTCAGGCTTTGTTAATCCGAGAAGGCGGATTTTGTTCTCGTAGCTGCGGTTTGAACCGCCAAGCAAAAAGTTTTGTCAGTTAACGTGAATTCGACAGAGTTTTTTCGCTTCGTGATTCAGCACTTTCGCCCCCCAACCCCCCAATCTGGGGTAGGGTTGATTTATTCTAGGGAGAGAAAAGCGAACAGCCGATTCCCTCATTAGTTGCTAAGAACCATCCAAATGAAAGAATCAGGGTTTTGGGTTTCCTTGATTTTCCCTTAATCAGAATGAATCAGCCCTACCAATCTGGGGGACTTCCGGATGGGATTTTTTGCTCAAAGTCCCCCAAACTTGGGGGATTTAGGGGGCTGCCCGGAGCGATCACCGCAGCGAAGGATTTTATCGAATTCACGTTCAGTTAACTAGCACCGACCCATAACCTTTATTCAACCCATTCCACCTCAAAAACCTCAGCAAAAGCCTTCACCACATCGGGCTTAATTTGTTGAACCGTGATGCCTGGAATGAACTGTTCTAAACTACCCACAGGCCGGTCAGGAATGCCACAGGGGACAATTTGATCAAACCCCCGTAAATCAGGGCAAACATTCAGCGCAAATCCGTGCATCGTAATCCAACGGCTGACTTTGATGCCGATCGCTGCTACTTTTCGCCCTTCGACCCAGACTCCGGTTAAGCCAGCAATTCGCGTTCCGCTTAAGCCATAATTCGCCAACGCTTGGATGATCACTTCTTCTAATTGGCGCAAATACCAATGCAAATCTTTTTGGTAAAACTGCAAGTTCAAAATTGGGTAGCCCACCAATTGACCCGGACAGTGATAAGTTACCTCGCCTCCTCGCTCAACCCGGTGTAATTCGTACGCTGTTTGGGTGGGATCAAACTTCAAAAAGTCGAGTGTTGCGCCGTGACCCAGGGTGTAAACGGGAGGATGTTCTAACAAAATCAAAACATCGTTTAATTTAAGATTTTCTTTACGTTCTGCGACTAGCTTTTGCTGCCAGGCCCAGGCTTTTGAGTAAGGAATGAGACCGCAATCGTACAGCACACAACAGCGCGTCAAAGATAGATTTTCTAAAGGTGAAAAACTCACAAGCGATCGCAATCTTACCTTTAATATAAACGAATTCTAAACGGCTGACGTATCCCAACGTAAATACTATTTACAATGTCTTATTACAATGTCTTAGAACCGCTGAGAAATCAAGGGGAGTTACTCCTAAATTGCCCTTAGATCACAACAGAAATCATCAAGAATTATCACAGGATGCAACACATTCTAAAGAGGACTGTCTGCCAGAATACAAAGTGTTAGGGTAACAGTAACACCCAAATCTTTAAGGGGAGAGCCTCTATGAAGCTTGTTATCCAGGGCAAAAATATCGAGATCACTGAACCGATTCGTGAGTATGTCAACCAGAAGATTGAGAAGGCTGTCAGCCACTTTCAAAACCTGACCACCGAAGTTGATGTACATCTATCTGTTGCTCGAAACCCCCGGATCACGCCCAGTCAAATCGCTGAGGTGACAATCTATGCCAATGGTGCCGTTGTGCGCGCCGAAGAAGGGAGCGAAAGTCTTTACGCCAGCATTGATATGGTTGCCGACAAGATTTCTCGACAGCTTCGCAAATACAAAGAGAAACGCTACGATAAGCGACACGAAGCCAAAACATCAGAAGTTCTAACCGATCAACCTGTTACCGAATTGTCCCTCGATCGCACCCCCGAACTTCCCGCCACTGTTTTACGAACCAAGTATTTTGCGATGCCACCGATGACGATCGCAGAAGCGCTAGAACAATTGGAACTAGTTGGACACGACTTCTATATGTTTTGCAACTCAGAAACAGGCGAAATTAATGTCGTTTATGAGCGAAATCATGGCGGACATGGCGTGATTCAACCCCGCAAAAACAACGGACACACTCACTCTAGTAAAAATGGAAAAGCCCACACAAACGGTCATTCAGCCGTCGATCGCGAAGGACACGCCGTAAGTTAGCGCCAAGGATTCCAAATCTCTAACGTTAGATCCCTGACTTCTTAAAGAGGTTGGGGATCTTGTGTTTGATAAGCTGTTTTATTGAACTCAGTTGTCATCACTTCAAAAACAACTTTATTAAGATAAACGGTTAATTTGATCACAAAGCGATCGCGCTACTCCATAATTCAGACATACCAAATTTTCTTCGAGATCAAAGCATTGATTGACCTGATCTGTTTACCTGATCAAAGGTTTTGCGAAAATTTCTGATCGACCAATCCGTGGATGAAGGATGTCGTCACTTTCTAGCTTTGCCCAAATTCTTGATCCAGCTTGGACAACCTTTAAGAAAAATTCGCCAATCGATCGCAGACTGCTTAATTTTTGAGGCAGTTGAGATGACTTACTTTTCTTTTCTTCACGGAGGAATGTATGAGCGATAGACTATCATCGGGTTCCCGAAGCGTTGCGATCGTGGGGCCCTATTTAAGTGGAAAAACAACCCTTCTCGAAAGCCTTTTGTGGGTGACAGGCGCAACGACTCGCAAAGGCAATGTGCAAGATAAAAATACGGTCGGAGACAGTGCCCCAGAGGCCCGCGATCGTCAAATGAGTGTCGAAGTCAACGCTGCCAGCACCCAATACGGCGGCGTTTCTTTTAATTTTCTCGATTGTCCGGGGTCAGTCGAATTTTCTCAAGAAACCTACAATGTGCTGATTGGCGTGGATGCCGTTGTCGTCGTGTGTGAAGCGGTGAGCGATCTCTTCGAGTTACCCGCAAGGGGTCGCGTTCTTAGCCTTGCGCCCTTATTCAAATTTCTCGACGATTGGGAGATTCCGCATCTAGTTTTCTTCAACAAAATGGATCGGGCTGATGTCGATTTTATGGAGGTTTTGCACGCACTCAAATCGATTTCTAGCCGGCCTTTGGTGCCTCATCAATATCCCATTGGGCGGGGCGAAACGCTCACAGGCTTTATCGATTTAGTCACCGAGCAAGCCTATCACTATCATCCCGGTGCCCCTGCTGACCGCGTGCCGTTTCCCAAAGAATTAAAGGAACAAGAAACGATCGCTCGCACTGAAATGTTAGAAACGCTGTCCAATTTTGACGACCATTTATTAGAAGAACTGCTCGAAGACATTGAGCCACCCGAAGCCGAAATCGTTCAAGATCTCAAGCTGGAATTGGGCGCGGATTTGATTGTGCCTGTGTTTGTGGGAGTTGCCGATCGTGATTTTGGCGTTCGTCCTTTATTGGATGCTTTGGTACGCGAAGCGCCCGACTCCGAAACGACCGCAGAACGACGCGGCATTATTCTCAGCGCCAGTACGCCGTTGGCTCAGGTTCTCAAAACCTACTTTACGCCTCAAGGGGGAAAGCTCTCGCTGGTACGGGTTTGGCAAGGCACGATTCAAGATGGCACAGTCCTAAACGGGGTGCGAGTCGGCGGCATTTATCGTCTAACCGGGCAACATCAGCAGGGGTTACAGTCCGCTCAGGCGGGTGAAATCGTCGCCCTGGGACGCATGGACGGCATCAAAACGGGCGATACGCTTACCTGTATCGAGGCCCAAAACGCGACGGAGTTGCCCAAAGCCGAGCAAATCGAACCCGTCTACGCCCTCGCCATCAACGCCGAAAAACGCAACGATGAAGTCAAACTCACCGGAGCCTTGACCAAACTGTTAGAAGAAGATCCTTCACTACACTGGCATCAACACGGCGACACCCACGAGATTATTCTCTGGGGTCAAGGCGAAATCCATCTGCAAGTGGCGCTCGATCGCCTTCGTCGCAAATACAATCTGCCCATGTGTACCCATTTGCCGCAGGTCGCCTACAAAGAAACGATTCGTAAATCCGCCACCTCTCACGGACGCTACAAACATCAGACAGGCGGACACGGACAGTTTGGCGACGTGTATTTGGATATCAAACCCATGTCACGCGGTCAAGGCTTTCAGTTTGCCGAAACGATCGTTGGGGGAGTCGTGCCCAAACAGTACATTCCAGGCGTGGAAACGGGGGTACGAGAATATCTAATTCGCGGCGCGTTGGGCTTTCCGGTCGTCGATGTGGCAGTAACTTTAACGAATGGGTCTTATCACAGCGTCGATAGCTCAGAGCAAGCCTTTAAGCAAGCGGCCCGATTGGCGATGCAAGAAGGATTGATCAAGTGTGAGCCTGTTTTACTCGAACCGATCGTGCGGGTGATTCTCTCAATTCCGACAGATTTCACCTCCAAAGTGCTGCGGCTGGTGAGTGGTCGGCGCGGTCAGGTGTTGGGTTACGACGCAAAAGCCGATTGGCAAGGTTGGGACGAAGTGACCTGTCTGTTACCCCAGGCGGAAATGCACGATCTGATTGTGGAACTACGATCGCTCACAATGGGCGTGGGTTCTTTTCACTGGCAACCCGACCACCTACAAGAAGTCCCTGACAAACTGGCGGAACGAGTTCTCTCAACGCTGGGAAATGGCAAAGAGAACGGTCGATCGCACAGCCATTAAACCTGGATTTTAATCTGGATTCGATGAAGTTTTTTCGCAAAGTTCTCTACTCGTGGGGGATTTAGGAGGCTGCTAGATTAACAACCGCAGCGAAAGATTTTATCGAATTCACGTTAATGTCAATTCGATGAGAGTTTTTTCGCTTCGTTGTTCACGGCTTCTGCCCCCCAACCCCCCAATTTTGGGGGACTTTCAGAGAGGAATTCTGGTTCAAAGTCCCTCACTCGTGGGGGATTTAGGGGGCGTTCCTGGATCTAAAAGCGAAGCGAAGCGTTCATCGAACTGACGTCACGTTAAAAGCGATCGAATCACGCGCTTGTTATAGAAAACTCAATCAAAAAGGGAGAGCGATCGCCATTCAGCAAAATCGTTCTCCCTTTTTTCAATCCAACGAATTTGAAATTTCTCCTCAACCAATTGCAGAGCAAATGCCCCTAAAATTCACAATCTAAAAACCAAAATCAAAAAATCAGAAAATTAACCAACTTCAACCACTGCCAGACAAACTTCTTGAGAGATGCCACTGTTTAGACTTACGGCCTGGTTTCTGACAGCGCTCCAAGCGATTTGATGAGCTTTGGTCTCTTCCCCATACCACTGAAGAGCAGAGTTAAACGCTACTCTGTAAAAGTGTTGAGCCGTCTCAGAAAGCTGATTGCGAATGCTCGCAGGTAACTCCTGATTGTTTTGGTACGACATCCTAGCCGCCTCCGGTAAGTGAGATAATTGTTTAGTATTGCTTGCAAAACTCAGAAATCTGCCTATCTTGAGGAATATCTTCGGAATTGGCATCAGAAAGCACTGCTACAGCTATTGCAACGCGATCGCAATGGATTAAAGGAGAAAACATTGATTACAGGCACTTTGAGAACCACTAAATCAGAAGAAATCTTTGCCGCTGCTCAAAAACTAATGCCCGGTGGAGTCAGCTCTCCCGTACGAGCGTTCAAATCGGTGGGCGGGCAGCCGATCGTCTTTGATCACGTCAAGGGCGCATACGCCTGGGATGTCGATGGCAACCAATACATTGATTACATTGGCTCCTGGGGGCCGGCCATTTGTGGTCATGCCCATCCCGATGTGTTAAGAGCGCTTCATGAAACGTTAGAAAAAGGCACCAGTTTTGGCGCTCCCAATGCCTTAGAAAATGTCTTGGCGGAAATGGTGATCGATGCCGTCCCCAGCGTCGAAATGGTGCGGTTTGTCAATTCAGGGACTGAGGCTTGTATGTCGGTTTTGCGACTGATGAGAGCCTTTACCAACCGCGAAAAGCTGATCAAGTTTGAGGGCTGCTATCACGGTCACGCCGACATGTTTTTGGTGAAAGCAGGCTCCGGAGTTGCGACGTTGGGCTTGCCCGATTCTCCTGGCGTTCCTAAATCGACCACCAACAACACGCTAACGGCACCCTTCAACAATCTGGAAGCGGTGAAAGCTTTGTTTGAAGCAAATCCAGGTGAAATTGCGGGCGTGATTTTGGAACCGATCGTCGGCAACGCTGGCTTTATTCCTCCCGAAGCTGGTTTCTTGGCCGGCCTGCGCGAATTGACCCGCGAACATGGCGCGTTGCTCGTCTTTGACGAAGTGATGACAGGCTTTCGGATCGCTTACGGCGGCGCACAAGAAAAGTTTGGCATCACGCCAGATTTGACGACGCTGGGTAAGGTGATCGGCGGTGGGCTGCCTGTGGGTGCCTATGGCGGTCGCAAAGACATCATGGCGATGGTTGCCCCGGCTGGCCCCATGTATCAAGCCGGAACGCTGTCTGGCAATCCGTTGGCGATGGCGGCTGGTATCAAAACATTGGAACTATTGCGCCAACCAGGGACGTATGAGCAACTCGATCGCATCACCTCCCGCCTGACTCAAGGGCTTCTGCAAGTTGCCAAAGAAACAGGTCACGTCGCCTGCGGTGGCTCGATTAGCGGCATGTTTGGCTTCTTTTTTACCGAGGGCCCGGTTCACAACTACGAAGACGCGAAGAAGTGCGACTTTAATAAGTTCGGTCGCTTTCACCGGGGCATGTTAGAGCAGGGCGTTTATCTGGCACCGTCTCAGTTTGAAGCGGGATTTACTTCCCTGGCGCATACCGATGAAGATGTCGATCGCACCCTGGAAGCCGCCAAAGCAGTCATGACCAGCTTGTAGAGAAATTTGAGTTCTGGCTTGAATCGCAACTCAAAATTAACTTGTAGATTCTGGTTAGCATAGAATATTCGACATCAGGGCAATCTTTTTGGGGTTGCCTTTTTTGTTGTAGTTAATCCGCGAAGCGAGTTAGCACGAGTTATTCCCCACAAGGATTAAAATCTAAACGTTGCGTTAGGGTTTCCGTAATTCCTCGGAGGAAATGATAGAACAGAGACGTGAATGATGTTTAGCGAGTTGCCCCGTGTCTAAACTTTTTCAGCGTCAATGGATCTTGGTTTTTGTTCTGACATTTCTAATTACTTTTGGCTCGGTCACGGCAACGCATTCTCAAACGCCTTCAAGTCGAGATGCGGTAATTCTTGAGGTCAAAAAGTCTGCCGATCGACATGTCAAAACAGACAGTTTGATGCAAACTTCGACGGTATTAAAGCGGTTTGAAAAGAATGACGCAGGATTGACTCCACCTGAAATTATTACAATTTACGAGGAGGAATACGCCCGACTCAAGGAAGCAAAGGAGGCTGACCCCTGGGAGCAGTTTTTACCGAAAGTGGGGTGGGTTGCCGCTGGTTTACTAGGTTTTTGGGCAATTTTTCGAGACACGATTAACACCTGGACGAAAACGCTTGCAGACAAATTCTTTAAGGCAATCTACAACCGATTTGCTGGGACGAAACTTTTCTGGGGCATTGCGCTCAAGAAATATCATCAGGCGTTGATTGGCAAATATCGCGAACTCAAGATTCCGTTTCGCTCCGCCGATCGACCGCTCAAAATGCAAGATGTCTATGTGCCGCTCAAGGTCAAGGGTAGCCAAAATTATGACTTAATCGATGCATATCAAGCGGTTTCGCAGTACAAGCGATTGATGGTGACAGGGAAACCGGGATCGGGCAAGTCGATGCTGCTCAAGTATTTGACGCTGAGTGAGGCAGAGGGGCGGTTGGCGAGTTTGCCAGATCAGCCTGTAGCAGTTTTGTTGGAGCTATTTCGCCTGAGTGATGGGTCTGAGATTTTGCCGCAGTTAGTCAAGGCGCTGGAGCGAGAGGATTTTCCACACGGGGAGAACTTTTTGCAGCAGGCGTTAGACAAGGGAACGATTTTGCTGCTGTTGGATGGGCTGGATGAAGTGGGAAGTGCTGCCCGATCGCAAGTCATTCAAAAGCTCAAAGATTTTCTCGATACCTATGAAAAGTGTCGGTTTGTGATGACTTGTCGATCGCAGGTTTATCAAGGCGAATTTAGCGATCGCGTCGATCGCACGTTAGAAGTCGTTGAGTTTACTGATGTGCAGATGCGGCGATTTCTCAAAGCTTGGGCGATGCCGCCAGAGAAGTCGATCGATCAATTAATGCAGACATTGCGTGATCGTCCTCGCATTCTCGAACTGGCGAGAAATCCATTGCTGCTCACAATCATCGCTAAATCCCCCAAAATTGGGGGACTTTGAACCGTAGATCATTCTTAAAATTGGAGAATTTTTCCATCTTAAAGTCCCCAGAATGGGGGATTTAGGGGGCTTTCCGAGATTTCACAACTCAAATCGGACTGCTATAGTTCAGCAATTTTCAAAGGGCTAGAATCTTCAACAAAGTCAGTTCGATGAAGTTTTTCGCTTCGTTAATGAACGCTTCTGCCCCCCAAGCTGCCAATTCTGGGGAACTTTCAAACAAGGTTCAAAGCTCATCGAACTGACATTAACTTCAGCAAACTTGATCTTCAATTAGTGCCATTTTTTTCTAGGGTGTTAGCCGTCTTGTCCCTATCGCGGTGCGTGCTGCCACTACTTTATAGTATGTATTAGCCGTTTCGTAGCAAGCAACTCGCCGCCGTACTCCTGGTCGGTGTTGTTGCCTGCAAGCTCTCCTCATGTTGGACAAGAAGCGTCGATCGCACTCTAGAAACCCTAATTGAGCCTGAAAGCGCCGTCTGATGCGACCTCGGTAATTCTGTAAACGCTGTCTGAGATTGAAATAGCAACGATCGTGAGCAACACAAGCCTCCCGAAAATTAGCAATCCCTGGAATACGATCAACTCCTGGTCTACTGCATCCGTCAGTCTCGAAACCACCACTAGTTGCACTACGCGCAGTTGCACTCATCGGTACAACGGCTTCCAAAGCCATTCCGCTTGATAAGACAACACTTGATAAGAAAAGTCCAATCCACTTGTCCTTAATGTTCATCTTTTCCTCTATTAGTCCTGTTAATTACAAAGCGCTATGTTGCTGAATGGAATCGTTCAGGTTCAAAAATTACGTTCCGAGATTGCAGTCGAGGGGGCATTGCCATCTGCTCCACGGTTTAATCTAGCGGTGTAATTAACCCATCGGGTTCTCAAGCCCGATCGCAGTTCTCTAAAGTTCAACGGATCATCAAATTTGTAGAAGACTGAGTTGCGCGTAAACTTGCGAGCATTTTGATCCCAACCGCCTCCCGTCGTGAACTTTAGGGTACAGGTGCAAGAAGGAATTCCTGAGAGAGTTACTTCTCGGTTGGCTTGTACATAAACAAAGCGGAGAGTTTTGCCAGAAGTGCGATCGACAAGTTTAATTGCCGCGTCAAATCGATTGCCGTTGATCACCCGCAGGGTTGCCCGTCCTCGTTTGTTTTGAGGAGACGTGATGTTTGTGCCGTTGGGCAATGAGCCAGAAGTACGACTGATCAGAATTGGTGCATGGAGCGATGAGACAGAGGATAGTGGCAGCGATCTAGCTTCAGGTTGATAGACGGTAATGCTAAATGCACTTAAACTGAATGCACTTAAAGCACCCATTACAAAGGGTTGCATGATGACTGATCTCCTATTGTGTTTCAAGTTGTGTTTCAAGATTGAATGTGAGCGCTCGTGGTTAGTTAGAGTCCACTAAGTTCCAGTTGTTTGATGCAAGTGAATATGGGTAGTTAAGGCAAGCGATCGCGCACCAGATCCCAAATCACCTTTTCGTATCGCCACTGTGCTGATTGGTTGGGATAGTTTGTACAGGCTTGCTGGAGTAGCCGATTTGCGGTGCTGCGATCGCCCTGTAGCAGAGTCAGCAGTTTCAAGTAAAGCGGATGGTCAGTAGAGAATGTAGGAGTTGGAGAAACGGGTGGCTGATTCAGTTTCCGCTTGGTTTCTGAGGACGGTTGGGCTTCGGATGAAGTAGATGATTGGTCGCGTCGGTAGTAGTAGTGACCGCTGGAGAAGCAGTAGTTTGGTTGACTGCTTGTATGAGATCTTGTGGTGGCTGGGCTTCGGTAGCTTGCTCATGGGTTGGCAGTTCCTCACGGCGACTCACCAGAAACAAGCTACTGATAAAAATGGTTAGATAGCTACTAGTGACAAACAGCAGCATCAGTACCAAAGGAAATGAAATTGCAGGCTCCGGTTTAGAGATGGGTGCAGTTCTCAATTGTGGATATGGCTCAATATTCTCTACTAATGCGTGAGATGTAAGCCTATTGAGTTGATTTGAAAGTTGACTTGAAATCGGTGGGATTGGCATCGTTGACTCCCTGTTTCAAGATGAATGGATTGTAGAGTGGAAGCGATCGCTAGAAGTGAAAGCGCGATCGCCCATCTTCTGAAATCGAAAAGTAGAATTTGCAGTTCGACAGCTAGATGTTGAAGGTGAACAATGTAGCTACTATCAGTGGAAATCAACCTACCCAAAAAGCTTCTTCCCTATCAATTCCTCTGCATTTAATCCGATTTAATGTGTAGCAGTGAGAACTATCCCGATTGCTCTACCAGTTCAAATTGGGACAACAACGACATCGTGACTAAATGACCAGCCGACCATCTCTCTATCCCTGAAGGACGATCGGACTGGTCTTTACCGATTAGAGTTTACACCGTCCGGCAGACACGCCTCTGCTGAGTGATTGGCACCCTCTCTATTTTCTGTCCACTTGATCGCATGGTGCGCCAACCGGATTGGGTGGGTACTCGGTAAGTCTGGGGGTTAGTAAGTACCCGTTGGTTCTTGTACCCGATGATAAAAGGCCGCATCTCGCAACGTCGCCGCCACGCAGGAGCCGGAGCACCCTGAAAAGAGCGACGGCGGTTGGATCGGGCGATTAGGGTTGACTCAACCTCAGTCCCCATAACAGTTGAATTCACAGCAGCAGCCATGTTGGGTAGTGCCGCAGTCGTAGCTGCCTTCGCGACTCCGATTTCTACTACACTCATAAGCAAACCGACAGTGCCGACCAGACCTAGTTTCAGAAATCTGTGCATAGTTGACATCCTCCAAAAAATACTTTGAAGAGCGAACAAGGGCGAATATAGTACAAAGACTCAGTACTTACCGCCTTTAAGAAACGATTCGGGCATCATCTGACTGAGAAGCGAATTCAGCGATTCAATGAAACGTTCAATACAAAACGTATAGGTACATTGCTGTCTAAAGCACAACTTCAACCTATGCTGAGAGTGTATTCTGGACTTATTCCCTAAAGCAAGAAAGGATGGGTAAGCTGGAAAGAGCTTAGAGCCTCGAATAGAAGCTTTGGGGAAAATGTAAATTGGGGAAATCCCAAAAATCCCCAAACTTTCTTGAATTCTGAGGTGACACCTGAGGTGATATCTATGGCAAGAGTGAGCTACGGCCCTAAAGTACAAGCCCGAGCCAAACACCTTCTAAGATCTCTACTCGCTTATGCAAATAATCCTGAAAGTAAGCGCAACCCCATTCCCGAGAAAGATCTTTCGATAAACTGGCGAACTGAACAGCGGTGTGTTGTTCGCACAAAAGTTAGAATCCTGGAAAAACTCTCGCAATTGCCAGACCACAAGCCTTTAACTTCACAACAAATTAGAGAATCGCTCAAATGCTACGAAGATTTTCTTAACATTTTGCAAGACCATCGGATGAAGGATCGAGGCTCAGAACACTGGCACTTTACTCTTAACTTGTGGCATCCCCATCAAGATGGTGGAGCGAACCTATCGCGATTTGACACTGAATGGAAGCAGCGCAAACAGCCTCAGCCGCGAGAAAGCCCTAATGGATTGAATGCTGCAATTTCACCAGCTTTGACGCAGAAAATCGGAACGATCGCAGGCGCACCCAATGTTTCCACCTTCTATGGGCGAACAGAAGAACTAGAAACGCTGAGACAATGGATGCTTGAGGATCGCTGTCGGTTAGTGGCGATCGTCGGCATGGGTGGCATTGGCAAAACGGCACTTGCTGCTAAATTTGCTTACTCTTTTAGGCAAACATTCGATCAAGTCATTTGGAAATCACTGCTTCAAGCGCCTCCATTAGAAACGCTCCTCTCAGAAATTCTTCAAACCCTCGTTCCAGAACAAAACATTCCTGATCACATACCTGATCGCATAGACACTTGCACAACTCAACTACTAAAACAATTGCGTCTAAAGCGCTGCCTCTTGGTATTAGACAACCTTGAGGCGATTTTACAAAACGGTGAGTTAGTGGGAATTTGTCGAGCAGGTTATGAAGGATATGAAGCTCTGCTTAAGCAGCTTACGGACGTGCCTCACCAGAGCATTGTTGTACTGACAAGTCGATACAAGACTAAAGAAGTCTTTGCGCGGGAAAGCGTAAAAACACTTCAACTCAGAGGACTACAAACACCTGAAGGGGAAGCCATTTTGCATCTAAACGAATTGTGTGGCACTTCAGAAAACAAACAACAGTTAATTGAGTCTTATGAAGGCAATCCGCTTGCCCTCAAACTCGCCTCAGCTTCGATTCGCGAGTTGTTTGATCGCAAGATTGCAACTTTCTTACAACAAGGAACCGCCTTATTTCTGGGAATCTCAAACCTGTTGGATAAACAATTTGAACATCTCAGTCCATTAGAACAGCAAATTCTATACTGGCTTGCAATTAATCGCGATTTCATTTGCATGACAGATCTACAGAACGACCTAATTTCTACTAGACCAGCAAAATTACTCCAAGCGTTAGAATCTGTGCAGCGTCGATCGCTCATTGAACAAAGCCAAGCTAGCTATACGCTCCAACCTGTTGTCATGGAATACGTCACTGAGCGCTTTATAGACCAAATTGTAAGTGAAGTGGAGACGCAAGACATTAAACTCTTCAACAGTCACGCTCTGGTCAAAGTACAAGCCAAAGACTACGTGCGAGAAACGCAAATTCGATTAATTGTTCAGCCTGTCATTGTTGCTTTAGAGAACAAGCTGAGAACAAAAGCTCGTATTGAAATCCGTCTTGAAGATCTTTTAGCTACTCAACAGCAGCAAGATCCGGGAGAGCGAGGGTATTTAGCTGGAAATATACTGAATCTTTTTAGAGAACTCAAAACAGATTTGAGCGATCGCGACTTCTCAAATCTAACCATCTGGCAAGCAGATCTTCGAGGCTTAAAGCTTCATCGAACTAATTTTGCAAATGCCAAGTTTGATCGGTCTAGTTTCACGCAAAAGATCAGTTCAATTCTTGCGATCGCGTTTAGCCCAGATGGTAACTATCTTGCTGCGGGTGACACGGGTGGCGAGATCTATGTTTGGCAAGTTGTCGATGGTCAAATATTTCGTGAATTCAAAGGACATACTCACTGGATCTTCTGCCTTGCATTTAGTCCTGATGGTAAAACTCTAGTCAGTGGTTGTGGTGATAAAACTGTAAAGTACTGGAATGCAGCGACAGAACAACTAACAGAACAACTAATTAGAACATTGCAATGTAAGGATGCGATTTTTTGTGTGGTGTTTAGTCCCGATGGTCAAACCGTTGCGATCGCCAGTGGAGATGGCACGATCGAAATCCGGAGTCTCAAAGGAGAACACTTAAAGGTATTTCGAGGACACACCGAGCGAGTCTGTTGCGTTGCATATAGCCCTGATGGACGCTTACTCGCCAGTGGAGGTGCCGATCAAACGGTGAAAGTGTGGGACGTTGATTCTGAACAACTACTCAACACGCTGCAAGGACACACAAATCAAGTTCGCTCTGTTGCCTTTGGCCCTGATGAAATCTTGGTCAGCAGTAGTGAAGATCAAACCATTAAGCGATGGGATTTTAAGACTGGGTATTGCATTCAAACATTAAGCGAACATACTGACTGGGTGGATGCGATCGCATTTAGCGCGGATAAACAACTGCTTGCTAGTGCCAGCGAAGATAAAATGATTAAACTCTGGGATGCTCAAACTGGAAAGCTTCTAAAAACATTGGGTGGACATAGAAGACCCATTAGAGCATTGACTTTTCACCCTCAGAGTCGAGTTTTGGCAAGTGGGGCCGAGCAATCCGTGAACTTGTGGGATGCAGACACCGGACAGATTTTGAAGACCTTCCAAGGCTTTGCAAATCCGGTTCATCGAGTCGTGTTTAGCTCAGATGGTCAGAGGGTGGTCAGTGCCCATGAAGACAGCGTAATTCGCGTCTGGAATCAACAGACAGAACAACCTCCGAAGACTTTAGAAGGACATGCAGGTTCAGTTCGTCGGATTAGCTTCGCCCTCAATAACCAACTCCTGGCGAGTTGCAGTAATGATCACACTGTGAAATTGTGGAACGTTGATTCGGGGCAGCTTTTAACGACGTTTCAAGGACATCAAGGGATAGTTTGGGCAGCAGCTTTCAGCGCAGATGACAAAACGATTTCTAGTTGTAGTGCTGATCAGACGATCAAAGTGTGGGATGCTTCGCAAGTGAAGCTGTCCGGGGAAAATGTGGTGGAGGTGAAGTCATGTCTTAGAACATTAGAAGGACATCAAGATTGGGTCGTGACAATTGACCTCAGCCCAGAGTGTCAAATGCTTGCAAGCGGAAGCTTTGATAAAACGATAAAGCTCTGGAATTCTGAAACTGGAGAGATTGTTAGAACCCTACAGGGTCACACCAGTCCAGTACTTACAGTTTGCTTTGACCCTAGCGGACAACTGCTTGCAAGTGGCAGTGACGACCTAAAAGTTAAGCTCTGGGATATTCAGACTGGGGACTGCTTGAAGACTTTGAACGGACATACCCAGAGCATTTGGTCGATTTGCTTCATAAATCTCGAAGGACGCGAAATTGTGGTCACTGGAAGTGCCGATAAAACGATTAAGCTGTGGGATGTTGAGACTGGGGAACACTTAAAAACATTAGAAGGACATACCAAGCACGTTCTTTCTGTTAGTTTTCATGACGACAGTCAACGGTTGGTCAGTGGTAGTGCAGATGGAACAATCAAATTGTGGGACGTGCAGACAGACCGATGCTTGAGAACCCTGGAGGTTGAGCGTCCTTATGAAGGGATGAACATTGCACGAGCATCCGGACTCACAGAGGCTCAAAAGCAAACACTCAGTGCTTTAGGTGCGATCGCTCAGTAGTTCGTGATTTCAGAAAACTTTAGGTTAAGGTCGCGTCAACTTGATGAAGTTTTTTCGCTTCGATGTTTAGATCTTTTACCCCCAACCGCCCAATTCTGGGGAACTTTAAATTCAAAGTTCTTTAGTAAGGGGTTTGGCGGCATTTTTAGTTGAAAGATCGCAGCGGGATAATTTATATCAACCCACAATTACTTTCCATAGCAGAGAGCCGATCGCGACCATTGCTAAATGCTGAGGTAATAGATTTTTGAACGGCTGACGAGCAATCTTTTGAGTGAGAAAAACACTCAGCCAGAATGAAAAAATTAACGTCACGCCTTGCAAAAATGAAATCACAGCGGGATCAGCAACGGCGATCGGAAGCGTCATGCCCTGCGTCTTTAACCCGAAGGTGGCGATCGTCACGGGAATGATTTGTCCTGCCTCGGTCAAACCTAATCTTAGGTAATGGGCTAGACTACTCCCCAAAACAAGCGGCAGATATCCATAAGCTAATTCTAAAAATGGACGAGATTTAGTACTGAGCCAACGATTTAGAGAATGGGCGGATAGTGCAATTACACCTGGAATCAGCAACGCTAAAGTAGACACACCTGCATGGATTCCGAAATCACTTAAATGTAAATTCCAACCAAACTGCTGCTCAATCTCTGGCAACCGATGGAGAAACACGGCACCGAATAGCAAAAACAATAGCGAAACTTCGGAATAACTGGGTGTGTGGGTTGTCCAGAGTTCAATTCCTGGGGGTCTGAGGTTGAGTTCGACCGATCGATGGGGACAGGCTTTGAGACAAGTCATACACAAAACGCAATCCTTGTTATCTTGCAGTTGCGCGGGATGTGAATAAACTGGACAACCACCCGTTTCCAGCCCTTCGCCTTTTTGCGGGCCACCTTTGTAACACTGATAAGTTGTACAGCTTGCCGAGCAAATTCCCTGTTGGGCGCGAAGTTCGATCATTGAAAGCTTGGCAAATAAACCATTCATGCCACCGATCGGACACAAATAGCGACACCAAAAACGACGTTCAAATAACATGGAAAAAACGACCGCTCCGGCTGTGATTAGAAGTAGCAAACAGCCCGATAAATAAGCGACATTTTCCAGATTCCACAACTCCTCCCAGAGTAAAATTAGCGCAAACATGCCAAACAAAAACCAACCGCCCCATTTTTCTGCTTGTTGACGCGGCCAGGATTGCAGTTGTCTAGGATAGATCCACAGTGAGATTTTTTGCGCCAGTTCTCCGTAAATCATAAACGGACAGACCGCACACCACGCCCGACCAACAAACGGAAACGCCACCAAAATCAACATCCACCACCACGCCCAAAACATACTTAGGGCAAAGTTTTGATCACGGCTTTGAGGTGCCAACATTAACACTGCAACGATCAGCCCAAAGAATCCCAGCGTGAATCCATAGTTGATGCGATCGGGATACCAGGGACTACGCAAAAAATGACGGAGTTTGGGATACGCATTCAATAGATTGATCCGAAATCGACGAGTCTTGGTGCCGACTGACCAAAACACTTCTTCGGTGAGTTCTGCGGCTCCGCCAGACTGAGCGATCGCTCGTTCGATCAAGCTTTGTAGCTCGGTCGAGTTGCCCGGAAAATCATAGCCTTGTAGCCGCCTGAGCGCTTCTGGAGTCACCTTCTGTTTGGGAATTGCTCTGGCTCGACTCGCCAAACTCAGGTAATAGTCCAACATCGCCGCTACATCTGCTTTCCGAACTCGCAACGGTGCAATTTTGATCGTATGTTTGATCAGTTTACAGCGCTCCAATCGTGGCAAAATTCGTTCAGAAGTCATCATAATTCGAGCGTCACAGTGGCGCGGTTCTTCTCGTCCGACGGGATGGTATTCGCCCGTGGCCAAAAGCTGCACCAACTTTTCCTCAAGCTCTGCGGGAATGTCTTCTAAATTGTTGAGCAAAACCGTTCCTCGCCCAATCCAATCGAGCAATCCGGGCTTATTCGATCGCCCAAACAATTCTGCCCCCGTCGATTGCAGCAAATTACAGTTCACCTTGATCATCGGTTCTTTGCGATCGCTCGACCCAAAATGAATCAACGTCGCCGCATTATCTTTCTCTAACCCCGGCTCCCCAAAAATCAACACAGGTTGACGATCGCTCGCCGCCTTTTTGATCTCCTGCCGCATCCGCACCGCATACCGACTTGACCCGACAATTCCCCGCTTCACCCTCGGCACCAGATAGGGGCGCAATGCAGTCTGGCGATCGCGCTCATACGCCAACTGAGACGAAACCTGCTGTAGCTCATCCGCTAACTGGCGAGAAAACGTTTGCGAAATTTCGGGAAACTGCTGCGTCAGACTCAAAAATTCCTCACGGGGAATCGTCCACAACACGCAGTCACTCAAAGTAATCGTCGTTTCCTGAGCAGGCTCGTTGAGCAACAGTTCCTTGAGATAAAGTGTCGCACCTGGCAACAATCCCGATGCTCTGGCAACACTCGCCTGACTGGTTCGATAACGCTCAATCCTGCCCGCATAGAGAATGTACAGCGCAGGGGGCGGCGTGTCTTCCAGCACGAGACGGCGATTTTCCAAAACCGATTCTGAATGAAGGGCGATCGCGATCGCTGCCAACGTCTGATCAGAAAGTGATCCTAAAGTTGTGTTTTGTTTGAGCCAATCCTGACGTTCTGCGGGTTCCATGCCTGTGCCTTTGATGCGTATCTTTTGATTAGCACGATCGCACGACCCATCCGCCAGACAAAAACTAAACTTCATCGACAGCCCTTTTCAGGAAGATGGCACCGCCCATCAATTTTTAAAGCGATTTCGATAGCAAGGTCAATATCTCGTGTTCCTCGACTTTCGCCATGCAGCGAACTAGCAACCGACCCACTCACGTTGCTGACTGATTCTATCTAAGTTAATAAATAGGTTCTATCTTGCCTCGTTTCAATGACTGAAAACCTACGTTCAGGAGGAAAGCGGATTTTCTACCAGTTCACCTGCGATCGCTCGTGTAAGACTCGCCCATAGACCGCCTCGGTTTGCTGCGCTAACTTTGCCCAATCAAATCGCCTGGCCAGATCTTTGTAAGCGTTATCGACCAGCCATTGGGCATATCGGGGATTTTGCAGCACTTCTAAAATGCCCCAGGCGAGAGAATCTGGATTGTTGGTTTGGGTGACGACCCCCGTTCTTAGATGGCGCACCACCTCTGGCAAACCGCCCGTATCCGAGACCACCACAGGAACCTTCGCCGCAAAGCTTTCTAACGCCACAATGCCAAACGGCTCGTAGAGACTGGGAAAAACAGCACAGTTGGCGATCGTCTGAAACTTATCCAAATCCTCATCGGGCATAAACCCTGTGAAATAGCACTTCTGCCAAATTCCCAGATTCCACACTTGCTGCTTGAGGTGATCGGTATTGCCCCCGCCGATAAAGACAAACTTCACTTGATGATTCATCGCTCTGATCACCTTGGGAGCCGCCTCGATCAGCACCGCCACGCCCTTCTCATGACTCATGCGCCCCACGTAATAAACGATTCTCTCCTCATCGGCCGCAAACCGTCGCCGAAAGCCCCAATAATCAAAATCAGGGTGAGTCTGCTTCTTCTCAGCGCGAATCCCGTTGTAGACGACATCAATTTTGTTCCACGGGGTATCGAGCGATCGCTCGACTTCTCGCCGCATGTAATCCGTACAAACAATCACCCGCCACGCATCGTAAGAGAGCCGCTTTTCTTTTTGACTCACATAGCGCTGCGCTTCGGTATGAATGCCGTTGTAGCGTCCAAACTCAGTCGCATGAATGGTGGCCACCAGCGGAATTTTGAAACAGAGCTTAAGGGCGATCGCCGCATCTTCAACCAGCCAATCGTGCGCGTGAATAATATCAAAATGGCCCTCTTCTTGAATCAGTTTGCCGCCGTGTTGCCCCATACTCTGATTCATATTGGCGACCCAGTGAAAGAAGTTGTCGCTCTCACCCACGCTCACCCGATGCACCTGCACCCCATCCACCACCTCATAATGAGGAGCCTGTCCAAACTGCACCGTGATTAAATGAATCTGATGCCCCAGTTTGACCAGTTCAGGATACAGTTCTGCAACATGTCGTGCGATCCCGCCCACAATGCGCGGAGGAAATTCCCAGGTCAACACCAAAATCTTCATCAGCCCCAATTTAACTCTCTGATTCAAAGATAATCATTACTTTAAAGGGATGAAGGATGAGGGAGGAGGGATGAAAGAGAACTGTGAGTCTCTAGTCAGGTCGCACGATGGATGCTGATACCTAGATCGCTCCGCTACATCCCCTTACAGGGACATGGATTTAGAGTTGCACATCGCGTCAATTAAGTTTTCAACATCGAAAGCCATCCCTCATCCCTCATCCCTCATCCCTCATCCCTCATCAACTGTCCCAGAACGCGATAGTCTATTAATTAGCAGATAGTTATAAATTGTTCTCCTTGCGATGATCAAAGCTTGGGCGGATAAACTCTGCTTCATTTCAGTCTAAAGTTGACAGTATATTAGGTTTAAGGTTCCCTTTGGAAACTTAGCTTACCAGGTGACACTGCTCATTAAGCTCTGTTACCTTGATTGCAAAGCCAGTTCGATTCGTCTGTTCTAACGATTCATGAGAAATGCAGGCACCTCCTGAAAAGTTAACAAATCCTGAAGTGCCTCTACAGATTCTGCTGTTTGTAGATCGTCGCCCCAATTCTCGCGAGCAGATTCAGCAGATCCGTCGCTTTTTAAAAGAACTGAGCGCAGAGTATCCGTTTGACCTTCAAGTTATTGATGTCAGTGAGCAGCCTTACCTGGCAGAGCATTTTCGTTTGGTGGCGACACCCGCCCTCGTCAAGACTCACCCCGAACCCAGACAGACCCTGACGGGAACTAACCTCGTTGCTCAGTTAAAAGACTCCTGGGTGCGCTGGCAACGATCGGCTGAGGACTACTTGAATCAAGCGATCGAGCCAGAACCCGATCTTACCGAAGTCTCCAATTCTGACAGCGAGTTGCCCAAAGCGTCTTCTCTGATTTACTCTACTGAACTGTTGCAGCTTTCGGATGAGATTTTTCGCCTCAAGCAAGAAAGAGAAGAACTTCAGGCGCAGCTTCAATTTAAGGATCAGATTATTTCGATGCTGGCGCACGATTTGAGAAACCCGTTGACGGCGGCTTCTTTGGCGATCGAGACGCTAGAAATTGGCCACAACGCCAGAGAAGCTTCTCGCCTGACGACTGCTCTGACGACTCAGCTTCTCAAACACGCTCGGACACAGATTCGGACAATCGATCGCATGATCACTGACATTCTCCAAGCGGCCAGGGGCACCAGTTCTGAGTTACACATTCAACCCAAACGGCTCGATCTGGGGGTGCTGTGTGAAGATGTTTTGCAGGACTTAGAAGAGCGCTTTAAGACCAAACTGCAAGTTATCGAAACTGACATTCCCACGGATTTGCCCCAGGTCTACGCTGACGAAGAACGAGTGCGTCAGGTGTTAATGAACATTTTGGACAATGCTGCAAAGTACACGCCTTTGGACGGCAAAATTCACGTCTCAATGCTGCACCGCACGACCCAAAAAGTACAGGTGAGCGTTTGTGACAACGGGCCAGGGGTGCCCGAAGAAAATCGAGAGCGGATTTTTGAAGATCACTACCGTCTTCAGCGAGACGAGGCGCAGGATGGGTATGGGATTGGGCTATCGCTCTGTCAACGGATTGTACGATCGCACTATGGCCAGATTTGGGTCGATTCGGTTCCCAACCAGGGCAGTTGTTTTCACTTTACGCTGCCAGTTTATCGTCCCCAAAGGTAGGAAGTTCTGTGGTGGGTTTCACAAGGCCCAACATACGCTACTCATATCTTCGGGCGGCGTTGCTGAATCAGGGGATGAATTGCCCCAAAGCGGCGGGAAACCCAAGGTTCAAATTCCCCATTTTTGGAGGAATTTAGGGGGCTGCCCTAATCACCGTAGCGAAAGATTCTATCGATTTCACGTTAAATCAGAGGCTCGATCGCACTTAACGCTGACCGGGAGGCGTAAAAGAAGTAGGCGCAGAAAATGAGTCGTCTCCAAATTCGCGACAAAACCAGATGCTCAACTCCCAGGCAGATTTGAGATGCTTGAGGGCAACGTGAGATTCGCCTTTGTAGTCGTGGGCGGCCTGGTTTCCGATACGACGGATGTCTTGCAGCTTGCGGTGAATTTCTTCTGGTAAATAGCCCGTATCAAAGAGGCGATTCAGCAGATCAAGTTGAGATTCCTCCAAAACGGGGGGTAGCGCTACTTTTTTGGCAACGCTCTGGGCCAGCAATTCGCCAAACTGCCGCAGTTTCATCAGACCAGTGACGGGATCGTCGCTTAAATATTTTTCTGCCAGCGAGGCCAGCGTTGCGAGTTGCGGCTCGTAGTCCTGCAAAAAAGCAAAATTCGCTGAAGTTGAGCTATCTGAGGCGATCGCAGGCTGAAATGAGTTGAGCAAGCTGATGGTTTTGTTGTAGTTTTTCCAGTCTTGTCGGGCACAAAATTGACTGGCTGCGATTTGACGATCGTGGATTGCCTGCTGCATATCTTCTTGATGAGCGTAGGCTTGAGCGCGACCGAGATAGGCTTCGGGGTATTCGGGCTGTAGCTTGATGGCGTGAGAAAAATCAATCAGCGCATCCTGATAATTGCCCATTGCGCTCTCAATTTGGCCGCGTCCGACATAGCTCATGGCATCTTGAGGATTCATCTGTAGCGCCTGATTGAGGTCAGCTTTTGCGCCCAAAAAGTCTCCTATTTGTAGACGAAGTTTGCCCCGGTTGCGGAGGGCGATCGCATCCTGTGGATTGAGCTTTAGGGCTTGGTTGAGGTCAGCGATCGCGCCTTGTTTGTCACCCATTTTGCTTTTGACGATCGCTCGACAACAATACACCGTCGCATCTTGAGGATCGGCTCGGAGCGCCCAGTCTAAGTCTTGCAGCGCTTGGGCACAGTTTCCGTTTTCGGCCCTTTTGAGAATGTTGGCCAAAAGTTGGGCATGAGAGGGCATCTCGATCGGCGGTTCAGGCTCCGATGGGGGCGGCGATGGTTGAAGCTGCTCGATTTTTTGCAGACAACGGCGACAACTGTCAGAATCTTTTGCCAACAGATAGAGGTGAGCGGCGGTCTTAAAGCTACCAATTGCGGCTGGACGCATCATCAGTTTTTGCTCGATCGTGCCCTTCAGTTGGTGGGCATCGGCATCTTTGGGACTACGACGAATGGCGGCCTGTACGTCTTCTAGCGCTCCAGAAAAGTTTCTCAACTCCAAGCGACCCAGAGCGCGGGCATAATAAAACTCACTGCGATCGCTATCCTGGTTGAGCGCGGCTGTGTAGTCAAAAACGGCAGCATGAATATTGCCCAACTCAAAGTGAGCGAGTCCTCTGCGATAGTAAGCCTCGGTGAGATGAGGAGTGAGGGTGACCGCTTGACTAAAGGTTGCGATCGCGCTTGAGTAGTCTCCTTGACGCGCTTGCTGAATGCCTTGATCGAGTAGAGATATCTCCATGAATGACGATCGTGATGGTTGACAACACTATATCTTAGAGAAGTTTGAAAAGGGTCTAGCGCTGGTTGACTGACAAAACTCCTGAAACCCTCTTCTTGTAGGGTGGTGTTGAGCAAAGCGAAACCCAACCGTCGCCTCTCTGGTACGTCAAAGATTCTTATTAATTTTGGCTCAAATACCCTCATCAGACGTGATTTATGAAGATATTTCTAGCCCATTTTGCAAAGCTGCGAATTTTAGCGATCGCTCTGCTAATTGTTGGTGTTTTTTTTAGATTCACGAATCTTGATAAGAAGATTTTTTGGCTTGACGAAGCAGCAACTTTGTTTCGGGTTTCTGGATATGCCGAGACTGAGTTAATTGCTTCATTTTCTTACAGCCGTGTCGTCCGCGTCAGAGAGTTGGCTCAGTTTCAGCGGCTTGATTTAGAAAAGCAGAAAATGGATATTGTCAAAAATTTAGCGATAGAAGAACCACAGCTTTCACCACTTTATTTTGTCATTTTACGATTTTGGATTCAATGGTTTGGGCACTCGATCTGGGCGATTAGAAGTTTGTCAGTTTTGATTAGTTTGTTGATTTTTCCTGCTCTCTACTGGCTTTGTTTAGAGTTATTTCAGTCATCCTTAATCGGATGGGTCGCAGTAGGAATTGTTGCTATTTCTCCTTTCCATGTTTTGTTTGCTCAAGAAGCGAGACCTTATTCTCTCTTTTCACTCACGATTTTGCTTTCTAGTGCAGCACTTTTGAGAGCAGCCAAACACCCAAATCCAGCCAATTGGGCGCTCTATACGGCGACCATTGTATTAGGAATTCATTCATACTTGCTTTTTGGTATGACTGCGATCGCTCACGCAATCTACATTAGTCTTTATGAAGGCGTGATCAATAAGCTCCAACGTAAAAAGGTGTTAATCAACTATTTAGTTTCCAGTGTATGCGGACTTCTTATTTCTCTGCCCTGGCTCTTTTTAGTAATCGTTAATGTCGCCAATATTCCCCAATTAAATGATACTAACAAATCATCATCAGGAGGACTGGGAGCCTTTCGAGAGCTTATTGGTGGCATCAGACAAACATTCTTTGACTTTACATCAGATGCTTTTTCTAGCATCCATTTTTTTGGTTTAGATATCAACTTGTATTCACTTTCAAAGATTTTGTATCCTTCTCTAAATCTCGTCTTTATCGCTATCATTGGCTACGCTGCACATACACTTTACTATCATTCAAAGTCAACGTGGCTTTATGTCTTGCTGCTGGGCGGTACTGGAGCATTGTTTTTAGCGTTATTAGGAAAAATCTTGCCTCGCTACTTAGTTGCCACTTATTTGAGTGTTGAAATTTCAATTGCTTACCTGATGACCACCAAACTGCTTTCTACCAGAACTAAAATCATCAAAAATCTGTTTTGGAAGGGCGTTACAACTGCTCTAATTGTGATGGGAATTGTTTCTTGCTGCGCGATCGCTCAAGCAGATACCTGGTGGAGCAAAGGCAATAGCCAAAATCTTCAGCTTGCAACCTTAATCAATCGATCGCCCAAGCCGTTACTGATCAGTGATGCCATCCCTTTAGAGTTGCTGTCTCTCAGCCACTACCTCAACCAAAAGGTCAGCCTACAAATACAACCGCAGTGTGCTTTTTGCCTAAATTCAACGGCTAAAAATCAGCCTGTCGCGATCCCAAAGATTCCGATCGCTTTCAGCAGTCTCTTTTTATTTCGTCCGTCTAAAGCTTTAAGAAGTGAACTTGAAAAAACCTACAGATTGTCTCCACTTAAAGCAGAAAAAACCACATTTGAAGAGGTTTGGAAATTGGAAAAGAACTAGATATTGTAGAATTTTGTGCAGGCTTATTGCTTTCTGCCTTGTTGCTTTTTGCTCAATCGCTAAGGTTCAGCATAGTCGTTGAGATAGCAATCGACTTTTTGCCAAACTTGATCAACTTCTAAATTAAGCCAGCTTTGTACAACCACAAAGAAATGATTGCTGTCGGGGCTAAATACTTTGTCTACATCCCAGCTATCAAAGCCTTCTTTGTACCAAACCGAATCGTCTTCAGCATAGAGGCAATTTTCGACGCGAATGTGATGTCGATCGAAGCGATCAGTTTCTTCCAAAAAGATGTAGTAGAGACCATATTCTGTCCAGGGGATGGAAACCGAGAGGAACGATCGCCAACCCAGTAGTTGACTACGACGTAAGGAATCTTTGGGCAAAAATTGAGCATAAAACTTCAACAAAGTGGCTCTAACTTCTCGCTTAGTGCCAGGAAACTTTAGCTGTTGATAAATTTGTGATAAGTAGTCTCGTAGCTCAAAAATTCCTTGTTTGCTCAAGACGGCTGGTGTGACATTATGCAGCAGATCGCGGTGACGAGATTTGAGTTTCAAAACTTGCTCTGCCCAGCCATACCAATCAGTCTGCGTGTTTCTTTCAACCGAGTGAATAAAGCAAACGCCTTTTTCATTTTGCACTAAATCACTGTAGTGAACTGGTTTAGTACAAATTACATCGGCATCTAATGTTAGATAAAAATCGGTTTCGATCTTGTCGGCGATCGCGATTTTGATAATCTGCTGTTTGTACCATCCAGGCACAGACTTAAAAATGCTAAATCGACTGCCGCAAAAAATCTTAAACTCAGGCACTAAACTTGATTCTGCAATCACACAATAGCGATCGTCTTGAATCAAATCTCTAATCTGCTCAAACTCACGATCGGGCGTGACAATCCAGCATTTCCCCAGATCTTTGAAAAACCGTTTGAAGGACTTATCTAAAATCTCAAACCTTGGATAATCTTTTAAGGTCAAAGGTAAGACCGCATCAATTTTTTGAGCATCCTTCTGAGCATTCACAGGCAAATTCCTCAAGTCTATGCACCTTGCTAAAGGAGATACTAAGCTGACTAACCACCCTCAATCCTGACATAGACCCTATAAATTTTGGGTAAAGCACTTCCAGAAATTGTGTGAATTCACGCAGTATGTTTGAGCAAGCCGAAATCTGGTCTAGCGATCGCGCCTCAGCCATTCCGTAATTCCATCAGCCAGCGAGAGAATTAGCGCTTTTTGAGACTGAGGATCGGTAATCCATTCAAACTCGATCGGGTTGATCATAAAGCCCAGTTCTAATAAAACAGACGGCGTAACGGTGGGACGAGTCAGCGCTAAGTTATTCCAAAACACGCCATAGGAGGGGCGATCTAATGTTTTGACCAGATGATCGTGCAGAAAGGCGGCTAGATCGTAGGCTTGAGCGTTGTACCAAAAAGTGGCTACACCCTTGGTATTGATGGCATCTCCGTCGTCGGGCAAGGCGTTGTAGTGCAGACTGAGCGCGATCGTCGGTTCGAGTTTGTTGATGATGGCGACGCGATCGTTGGGTAATAAATCAATGTCCTCCTCGCGAGTTAAAAAAACCGTTGCGCCCCGATCGACTAACTGATCCCGCAGCGCTTTTGAAATCAACAACGCCACTTCTTTTTCGGGGTAACCCGTTCCGCCTCTCGATCCAAAGTCTTCGGGGCCGCCGTGTCCTGGGTCGAGCAGGATTTTGAAGCCGGAGAGTGAGGAGGAAGGAGTGAGGGGTGAGGAGTGAGGAGGATGGCGCAGCGAGAGGATCAATGTCGTGCCTTCGTAGCGCAGTTTGTAGCCCCATTGAGACTTGAGCGAGAATGTGTATTCGACTTTGCCAGGTTCGGTTTGTTGCCAGTCGAGACGAGAAATCACGCGATCGCTCGTCAACCGAATCGTATCCGTCTGGGCGGTCGTATTGTGTAGCGTCAGTTTGAAGGTATTTCTAGCCTGCTTGACGGTGATGGGAACGGGCACCTGGAGGGGAAACAGCACTTCTGTCCAGTCGCCTGCTTGTCTCGATGTGATCCCGCGAATCAGCGATCGTACAGGCACCGATCCTGACGAAATCTTTACGTCTTTGCGATTGATCCAGCCGCCGTAATCAAGTCGTACCCAGTCGCCTTCCTGTCCGGTGATGGTGGCGCGAGTGCCTTGCGGTAGGGGGGTGAGGCGAGAATAGTCGGTGCTGGCTCCTGTGCGGGCCGTCCCAGAAGGAACGATCACCTCAGCGATTTCGAGTTGGCTGGGAGAGAGAATTCTGATCTTACCGGGGGCAGTTTGGGCGACTTGAGCATCCTTCAAATTCAAAAGATACTGCGGTTTTCCTAGCTCTCCGATCGAATTCGCTGTCGCACATCCCGCATATTGACTAGCTCCTTCTGACGTAGGCTGCGTCAATCCCGTTAGCACTCCCGAATTGGCAGGTAAATTCATCACAGTCTGACGCTGGAGCGGAAGGATACGATCGTCTACTTTCACCGACACCAGCGCATTCTCAGGGGCAACCGCCGCAAAACAAATCAACTCACCTGGCAATCGAGCGATATCCACCGCAGGCGAGAGAGAATCTTGACCAAAAGCAGCGCCAACTAACGGCGGAACAAGCGGTTCACGAGTCACCGCAACCTTAAGCTCCTGATCTTGATAGCGCACCGTAAACAGATTGTCCCCTAACTGCAATGGAAAACTGGGCGCAAAATGACCTTGAGGACTGCGGTCGAGGCGTTCACCATTCACCAAAACCTGCCCTGCTGGAGGAGCCGACCCAATCAAAAAAATCTGTTTCGCCGTCGTTTTGTGATCGGCTGGAGGATAGGCAACGTACAGCTTTTGCGGGTCTGCCACCCTGGTAGAAATTAAGTTTGGTGAAGAAGTCGCCCAGGTCGGGAGCGTGACCAACAATACCATCAGCAATGCCAGCCCAAAAAATCTTTGCATGTCGGGTGAGAATGAGGAGCGAGTCAATATTTTAAGGGATGAGGGATGAGAGACTTTAGGAGATTTCTGCTAGAGGAGTTACCAATCCTGGAACGCCCCCTAAATCCCCCATTCTGGGGGACTTTGAGAGTTGAGAAGAGCAACTTTCTAGACGCAAAGCAATTGATCAGATTCAAAGTCCCCCAATTTTGGGGGATTTAGGGGGCTGAAGCCGACTGAACCGGAGCGATGCCGCAGATCTTCTCTTGGGTCTTTAGTCTCTGGTCTTCAGCCTTCGGTCTCTGGTTTGATCGCTTTAAGATCGATCGCTCAACTCAACCCCCATTCCCTCGCTCAGTGCTGATCGCTATGTAGAATAAACGGGTTATCCTCCAGCGTTTCTGCTCTTCTAGATATGGCTAAATTTGTGTTTGTCACGGGTGGCGTTGTCTCCAGTATTGGCAAAGGCATCGTAGCGGCAAGTTTGGGTCGGTTGCTCAAATCACGAGACTACTCGGTGTCGATTCTCAAACTCGACCCTTATATCAATGTCGATCCAGGAACGATGAGTCCTTTTCAACATGGGGAAGTGTTTGTCACAGAAGACGGTGCCGAAACTGACCTCGATCTAGGTCACTATGAACGGTTTACCGATACCGCAATGTCACGGCTCAACAGTGTGACAACGGGTTCGATCTATCAAGCGGTGATTAATAAAGAACGGCGCGGTGATTACAACGGGGGTACGGTTCAAGTCATTCCACACATCACGAATGAGATCAAAGAACGAATTCTAAGAGTAGCGAATAATACTAATCCCGATGTTGTAATTACTGAAATTGGCGGCACTGTAGGCGATATTGAATCGTTACCGTTTTTAGAAGCGATTCGACAATTTCGGAAAGAAGTGGGACGGCAAAACGTGCTGTATATGCATGTGACACTCGTGCCCTGGATTCCGTCAGCGGGAGAAATGAAGACTAAACCGACGCAGCATTCTGTCAAGGAACTGCGATCGATTGGCATTCAGCCCGATATCCTGGTGTGTCGCAGCGATCGCCCGTTGCCGCCTGGTTTAAAGCAAAAAATGTCAGAGTTTTGTGATGTCTCGCCCGAATGTGTGGTCACGTCTCAGGATGCGGTCAGCATTTACGAAGTGCCGTTGAATTTGGAAAAAGAAGGCCTGGCCATTCAAGCGATCAACCTGCTGCAACTCGAACAGCGCCCGTTGAATCTCAGTCAGTGGCAAACGATCGTCGAGCGGCTCTACTGTCCGACGGGACAAATTGAGATCGCGATCGTCGGTAAATATGTACAGCTAAATGATGCTTATTTGTCAGTCGTCGAAGCGCTCAGACATGGGTCAATTTCGGCTGATAGTGGCTTAAATTTGCGCTGGATCAGTTCTGAAGACATCGAAGAAAACGGGGCTGACTATTATCTCAACGGAGTCGATGGGATCGTTGTACCAGGCGGGTTTGGAATTCGCGGAGTCGATGGCAAAATTAGCGCGATCGAGTATGCCCGGTTAAACAAGATTCCCTTTCTCGGTCTGTGTTTGGGAATGCAATGTTCGGTGATCGAATGGGCCCGCAATATTGCTCATCTCGAAGAAGCCAGCAGTGCTGAGTTTATCTCTGATGCCAAAAATCCGGTGATCAATCTCCTACCCGAACAGCAAGATGTTGTGGATTTGGGAGGCACCATGCGGCTTGGCTTATATCCCTGTCGATTGGTTCCCAACACGCTCACTTTCAACCTTTATCAGGAAGAAGTCATTTATGAGCGACATCGCCATCGGTATGAATTTAATAATCAATACCGCAGTTTGTTTTTAGAAACGGGCTATGTGGTGAGTGGCACTTCTCCAGATGGGCGCTTGGTGGAGATCATTGAGCTTCCTAATCATCCGTTTTTTGTGGCGACTCAATTTCACCCAGAGTTTCAGTCGCGACCCAGCAGTCCTCACCCGTTGTTTAAGGGATTTGCTAAGGCTGCCTTGTCTTATGGGTTGAGAATGAAAGGGAGTGCAGAATTGCAGGTAGAAGGGCAGGAGGTTGTGGGGGTGAAGGGATGAGAGATGAGGGATGAGAGTAATCACTTCGGTTGATGCATGAGTTGATTCATGAGGGTCAACATTTTTTAGTTCGGTTCTTAGTTGATTGTTGGGGACGACTCTTGAGTTTCAGAGTAACTTCTGTAAATCTCTTGAACTATTGCAGTCAATCTGGAATGCTGAGTCTCAGGACTTGAGGAAGTGGTGTGTCTTTCTGGATCAAACTAACTTACGAACGAAACGTTTATGTGATTGATCTCGATCGAGTCGCTGCCTTTTGTCAGATCTCGAAGGGTCGATTGTCTTTTGTGGTGCCCGATGGAGAGACGACGATCGTCATTCACAAGCAAACGGATGCTGAAACTTACCAGAAGCTTCTGGACTACATTGAGAAGGCAACTGGACAAAGCTTGGAAGAGTGAGGGATGAGGGATGAGTTGGTGGAGAATGACTTGCCCATTTGCCTGATCCCTATTGCTTCCCTTTTTCCTTTTTTATGGAGATACGCCAATCAAAGTTTCCTCAGTTGTTGTAAAGGCTCCTTGTTGCATTTTGTTGTCTGAGACGAAGGTGAGACGATATTGGAAGCTGCGCTTTGAGCCATCTTTGAGGGAGATTCTTAGCGGGACGGGTGCGGTGGCGGTTCCTGATAGTTCTAGCCGTTCTTCGCGGTGGTAATGGTGGTCTCTGTCGTCATATTTCACATCAACGAAGACCATTCTGAATGAGCCAGGGGTGAACAATGGAATGAATTCGATGTCTAATGCACCTTCAAACGAATCGTTGACTGCGATCGCCGTGGCTTCCGTGGTGACTTTCTCAGATTCTTGACGAGAACCGTCCTTTAGGTGATGAATCAGGTAGTAGCTGTAAGTGCGGGCGCTGGGGTCGTCGAGGCGGAGTTTCCAGAATTGGGCAGGAGAGTTGGCGGTGAGGGTAATGGTTTTGGTTTTGCTCCAGCCGTTCGGACTTTGGTAGAAAAGCACTGTGTCAATCGAGTCGATCTCGCCCCAGTCAATTCGGTTAGGCACGACTTTCAGATCCAGAAAGCCCAAATGCTCAAAGGGATTGATTTGTAGCGTTCGATCTTCTGTAGGATTGGCAACAACTTCGTAGGAATAAGTGTGTCCTTCCCATTCAGAACCCGGATCGAAATGATATTGCACGTTGTAATCGTAGCTTGTGTCAAACGTTGAATTCATGAACACCTCAAACTTATGCTCGGTATGATTCCCCGGCTCAAATACAAAGTCCGCATGTTTGTGATCCACTTCATTCGCGGGACTGCCGTAATCGATCGCCACCTGAGCCGAGAGCAAGCCAATGTTCTCAAAGTCAATCGGCGCATCTACTGTAACGGTAAACACTCGGAAAAACGGATCGTCTAAATCGACTTCGACAAAGTGTTTGCGCTTGTTTTGCAAATCATTCAACATTAAGCCGATCAAACCCTGGGGAGCATAGGTGCGCTGGACGGCCTCCGATCGATTGTATTGCAGCGTGATGGTCTTCTGTTCGTCCTGGTGAATGAATTTCAGCTTCAACGCAATGGCAGGATCTCCGGCGATCGGGGTTGGTGTAGTAGGTGTAGGGGTTGGTGTAGTGGGCGTAGGCGTGGGCGTGGGTGTAGTGGGCGTGGGCGTGGGTATGTTTGGGGTAATCGCTGCGGGGCGAGAAAGTTTGGCTCGAATCGTCGCAGTCGGACTGGCAATGACTTTTCCGGTGATTTCGGCCACTCTGTCTCGAAAATCGCCAATCCGTTGAGGCACGGCATCTCGCGATCGTACATGTCCTTTGCCCACCGGATCGCCACTGATGCTCGTCACCAGAGGAGACACAATGCCGATCGCCACTTGTCGCCGCCGTTGCGAGAGTTTGCGATTGTATTGTTGTTTGGTGGGGGAGTCGTCATTTTCGTAGCTGGCGTGGGCTTCGATCGTTACATCTTTGGGCACTGCCAGACGCTGAACCCAGGCTCGTAGCTGATTGCCATCACCCGAAAGATGGTTCCCAGGCGTGTCGGTGATGCCTTGCCGAGAAGTAGTATTCGAGAACTCAACGTCTGTCGGATTCGGTGAATTGTTCAGATATCCAGTATAGGCTCTCGATGTCGTAGACCATCCGGCTTCCCGTGGCTTTTCGTATTCAAAAAATAAGTGAAATGTTTCGTCTGTAGTGGTCTGAGGATAGTCTACTGTGATGTCAGCGCTGGCATTGTCGTCTACATTCACAGTGATTTGATGATTGGCGTTGACCGATCGCACTTCACCATTTACTCGTACTGTTGGATTATTCCCACGAACCGTAATCGTTTCTGATGTTCCTGATGTAGAAGGTGTGTGTTCGATTCCATAACCATCTGGTAGCGGATTGGGATCTCGACTGAGAATCTCTAGCGTTGCAGGTTGGCGAGTCGTGGATGGATTCGGTGTGTCTAACCGAGTTGCGACCACATCTCTAACTGCGGAGGCTACACCAGATACAAGATTCTCAGACGATGGTGTATCAGGCGTTGGGCTAGGCGTTGCGCCACCGTTAGAATTTCCATTTCCAGATGAGTTGCCTGGTGAAGGCGTTGGCGTTTCTGGTATTGTGACTCGACCTCCCGCAAACTCCCCTGGAGTCAGGGTTGGCTCAAACCAGTCCTTGAGTAAGTTTTCTTTGAAAAAGTCGAGGGCCCATTTCTCTTTTTCGGCACGATCGTCGGCACTCGAATAGTTCACTACCTCAATCTTAATCGCACCGTCTTGTACCAGTTTCTCAAATCCTGCTTCGATGCCCAACTTAAAGAAGTAATATTGTCCACTCAGACTGGCGCTAAAGTGATTGTAAACCCGCTTCATGTCTGCCGTAATTTTGACATCCAAAGCCGGCCGCATTCCCGTATATTTCAGATCATAGAGAACACCAACGGGGGTAGTTCCTCGCTCAAAGGCTTTCTCTAAAATAATTGCGCCTTCTTGACTGAGCGTGAGACTAAAGGTTGCCGTATTCGTCGCATCCAAAGAAGGCACCGTCGCACCGAGAATTTTTTCAACCGCGTTAAAGGTTCCCGGCTGACTCGCTGACGCAGTAATGCCCCCTGAGCCTTGTAGATTGAGCGCGATACACTGCACCGTCCCCTCGTCAAATGGCACTGCCGACAACTTGGCGCGATCGGGCGCAATCCCACTCAATTTGGACAAAATTCGCTGCTCTAGTTTGGGATCTAATTGCAAGTCCACATCAAACATCAAAAATCCGCCGCCCTTGGCCCCTCCTGACACTGCCGCAGGCTTGTACTTGATGAAAGTGAAGGAAACCTGCTTGTCAGCCCCTCTGCGGGCAAATTTGACGGGGCGAGGCAGATACCAGAATTGGTTGGGGTCGGCGTGGTCAGCAAAGACCGTTGTGTGGTCGATCGTGAGGGTTTTGTTTCCGAGTAATAGCATGGGGAACGGGGGATGAGGAACGAGGGATGAGGAACGAGGAACGAGGGATGAGAGATGAGAGATGAGGGATGAAATGCTTTTAGGCGACGGGTAGCATTAGGGTGTCGGAGGAGGCTGAAGTCCAGTCGGTCGATCGAGATAGTCCGTTTAAGTGGCGGTAGGTGATGCGGTATTCGTAGGTCGATTTTTGGTTGTCGGCATAATCGAATTCAAAGGTCGAAGCGTCGTTGATTGACTGGAAGCTAAACAGGTCAGAAAAACTTAAGCCTGCGTCTTCGTCTTCATAGCGGAGTTCGACTTGCATTTCATAGAGGCGTTTGCTGGCGAAATCGACTTTTTTGGGTTGGACAGTCACAATACGATGGCCGCGCATATCGCTGCGAAGAATGATCCGGCGATCGTTGGTCACAGACGGCGGCACTTCCAACATTCGTCCACCTTTGAACAGCAGCGTCACCTGATATGCAACCTTCCGGTAATCGGGATTGACTAAATCAACCTTCAAACTTTTGGATGCACTGTCATCTTTGCTAAACTCAAACGATTGTTCTGCATAAACATCATTTTTGGAATCGTCGTAAATTAGATCAACGAATGCTCGTTCGACTAAATTCCAATCTAAATTAGAAACGACGGTCAGCGATCGCTTATTGGGGCGAGGATCGCGAATGGTAATACGCTCGTCATCGTTGTCGTTAAAGATAGTTACAACGTCGCGGTTATCAGCGGCGCGATAAATAAGCTTATACTGAAACTTCGTCTGTCTGAGATCGCGAACAAACATTTTCCAGGTTTGATCACTGTGCGCTTGATCTAAAAGCAGCGTGTCATCCATGCGAATGCCGTTTTGCTCGTCGGTGTACTTGAGTTGAACTTCGACCTGCGGATAGCGATCCCACGGGAAACTCAAGGCGACGATCGGCACATGCAGAATGCTATAAAACTCGCGGGGATTGATCTCAAAGTTGTCACCGTCAAAGACTTCCGGGACTGACTTGACTGAGATAGGACGTTCACTCCCATCGATTCCCTTAAAGGTAACGGTGTATTGAGCTTCGATGTCACGTCGCATTGTATTATCTGTGACAATACTTGCCCATTCAACTTGCGTTTTAGCGTTACTCGATTCTAATAAGACATTCGTAGGAGTGTTGCCATAGTCTAATCGCACATTGATCGAGCTAATCGAATCCTCTTCAAAATTAGCGCGAGAAATCACAGCCAATTTGCGCCGCTCAAACCACGGATCATCCAGATCCACCGAGAGAACAAATCTGCTGAGATCCAGACCCTGCTGGGTGATCACGCGAGACAGACCGCTCAAATGTCCCTGCGGATAGATACTGCGTTTAACGGTGGTGCGCTCGCTAATATTCACGTCAAGCGACTTACGATCGATCCTCGTATAGTCCGTCTTTTTATAAGAAAAGCCACCCTGAACCCCCAAACGAGACACGCGATCGGCAAAGTTGGCCGCCTTATCCCACCCGTCTTCTTCTTCCTTCACAGGATCAATGCTGGGTTTAAAGAATGCATCCAAAATCATTTCTCGCACTTCGTTGACCGCTTGATCACGTCGTCCCAAAACCGCACTCTCGTCTTCGCCTTCAGGAATAAAGGTGTCTGCTTCGAGCACGATCGCTCGTTTTTCAACCAATTCGTCAACGGCTTTGTCAATGTCAACCGAAACAAAAATTGCATCAATGCCAAAATGCTCATCGAGATGTTTTTGCACCCGATCCCAATCCACTTTGAGACGCACTGAGTACGCTGGACGCAACGCTAAATAATCGAGAGAATACACAATTCCGATCGGCGACATTTCTCCCTGAAGTGCTTTCTCCATCACCGTTACGCCATACTGATCCAACGCCACCGAGAATGCCGCTTGATTGTCTCCATAGAGCGAAGGTTTTGCCGCCTGATCGATTTTGAGAACAAACTGAGGTGTCGTGCTGTTGGGAGCCGCCGTATCGCCCGTCTGTTTGCCAAACAAGAGCAACCGAACAGTGCCATCGACCAGCGGAACGGGAGCCAGTCGGGGCGCTTGATTTAGCCCGGCCATCTGCCGTAATTTGCCGCGAATCTTTTCTAAAGTGGCTTCTTCAACGCCAATGTTGACATCAAAATTGAGAAATCCACCATTCCCCGCTTTGCCGCGATATTTAATTAATTGAATCTGGGGAATCTTTTGCCCTGTGACCGAGTCCGCGATCGTCGTCAACTTAGGCATCATCGGCAAATAATAATACTGCAACGGATCGGCATGATCCGAAAACAGCGAAACGCCTTCAATAATATGAAACGGAGGGTTGAGATATAGCATTGCTTTTTGGGGACGATCAATAAAGTCAAAAACAATTTGAATTGAAATTGCAACGAATTTGAGAGCAAAGGACAAGTAGAATTTGATGAATCTTACGGCTACGGTCGCAAATCCAGGAGAGCAAACTAAATCCCCCCCAAGTGAGGGACTCTGAGCTAGAACACTTGTTTTAAAGTCCCCCAGAATTGGGGGGTTGGGGGGCAGAAGGACAGCGAAGCGAAGAACTTCATCGAACTGACAACCTAGACTCAGACAGGCATCCGTAGCGCCAGCGTTAGCGAATCTGTAAGCTGAGGAGTTACATTCGCCTTGCGTTCGGTGCCATCATTCATATAAAAGACAGCATTCCAGGTGTACTTGTTTGAATGTTTGTCTTTGAGTGCAACAGACCAGGTTTGCGGCGTTTTTGCAGTGCTATCAAACGTCATATCGTAGCGTTCTACAATGTCATGCACTTTGTCTTCATAACTCAGTGACACAATCACTAACGCCACCTTGTTAAAGTCAATTCCAACAGGCACCACTTTGACATCTAGCGAGTCTTCGATCTTTCTGCCGACCATGATGGTCAGGTCTTCAGTGGTGGCTTCTGGAATCTCTTCAAGCTGGCCGTTTTTGAGTTGAACTGTACCTTTGTAAGTGATTTTGCCGATCTTTTCATCGATCGCCGGAAACTCCCAATCAAAGAACGGCTGTGATTTGCTCAATGCCGCAGTGGTGTTCTTGGTGTAATGATTTAATTCATCAACATATTTCACATCCACAAAAATGGTTTGAATGTCTTTATCCAAGTCACCTGCTGCACGCAAACTCACCGTCTTGGTTGCATTAAACGGATCATTTAAATAGAGTTGCGGAGAGCGTGAAGACGCTTCTGTCACTTGATATTCTTTACCATCCGCCATAAAGTACTTAACAATGTACTTGTAAGGTTGTTTGACGGGTGCAAAAACCACTTCTCTGAGCGTTGCTTTTGGGCTGGTTTTGTCGAGTAGATAGGCGCGTTCGATCTGTCCCACATCGCCTTCAGAAGCGTCATAGTTGATCTTCACTTGCACTTGACTGACTTGACTCCAGTTGATATCACCGGGGAGAACGTCGATCGCTAAGATCCCCGTTTCACCCACGTTAATCGTCAAGAACTTTTCATCGGTTGGAATCTCTTGAGACTTGTAAGCACGGCTCTCGTTTTTGTAGTTAACTTGATACCAATACTTGTAGTCCCATTTGGCATTTTCAATGAAAGACTTGAACTTCTCTAACTTGTCGGGACTGTTAAAGCTAAATTCCTGAATCTGATGAACGCTGCCTTCTTTGTAGTCAAGGTGAACTTCTACACTATCGAGCGGCAAATCTTTGAAGTCAGCATTTACCCGAATCGGAACTTCCAACGTCTTAAAGAAGGGATCATCGAGATCAACGATCGTGGCATAGTCTGACCACTTCAAGGGTTGACCCTCTTTATCCAGCAGCGTGGTGATCGGTTCTAGCATCCCTTGAGGAGCCATGTTCCATTCAACTGCCTGACTTTCTTTGTAGCGTTGATTGACATTGTTAAACTTGTATTGACTCAGACGAAGATGAAAGTCTGTTAGATTGTCAGGCACTTTCTTTTGTTCTTCGGTGAACGGTTGTAGCTTGTCTTCGTTGGAGGCTTTGATCGCTTCTGCCAGCGTATTCATCGCCCAATCACGAATCTTTTGCTTAACATCTTCAGTCGCTTTAAAGTCTCTAAAGTCAATTTCTACGCCGCCCCACTGATGCTGACTAGCATACTCACTAACGGTTTTATTGATCGTCGTTCTGTTGCGATTTGAGCCGCCAAACAACCACTTCCAGATCGAGCTAAATGCACCTTGAGACTGCTCTCTTTTAGTGAAATCTTCGACAAAGCTCGAAAACTTGCTGGAATCAAACCAGATACGAGCTTCGATCGGAGGCAATTTCACCGCACAATACAAGTCGTAAACCACTTGAACAAATCCACCTTTGTTTTGCAGTGCCTGTTCAAAAAAGGTTGCACCCAGATCGGTTAGCTCGACGGTAAAGGGAGTAATATTGCGTCCATACAAAGACGGTTTGCCAGGGTTAAAAACAGTTTCAACAAACTTATCGCTAATGCTTTCGATATTAAGCTTTGCGGTGCCTTTGGTGTAAGTGATCGAGCCAATTTCAACTTCGGGTGGTTTGACGTTGCTACCCACATAGCGTTGATTAACTTGCTCTTGCAGCTTTTTGACGATGAGTTGCTTCTTCTCTTCAGGAACGCTAAATTCCACGTCACAAATCAAGAAACCGCCGCCTTTTGATTGGTCAGCCCGCTCGATCGGCATCCGATATTTATAGAAGCTAAACGAAGGACGGCCATTATCATTCATCCGAAATCGAGGAACATCGGGCACCAGATAAAACTTATTTGGGTCTTCGTCTCCATAAACCTGAACACCCTCGATCGTTTGTACGTCATCAATTTTCAACATAAATCTGATTCCTGAAATGAATTCTGAAAGCTCTAGCGGATGGTTTTAGCAGTGAACCAACGCTCTTGTTTCTCGATTCTGCTCAATTAGGATCAGAAATAGGGGTAGCCGATCGGGGAATGTTTTGTGAAGACGTTAAACGCTAGATATTAGGCATTAGACATTAGACTAAAGACCGAAGATTAGTGCTTCTCCGTCCAATGTCCAAAATCCAAAATCCAGTGTCTTGAATACGATCGCCACCCCTATGAACCAGACTTCTACTCAGGTTATGGCTCTGTTTGAGCAAATTGACCAACAGACCGAAGAATTTCGGCAAGCGACCGGGTTATCTTGCTCGTCTGACTGTGGTCGCTGTTGTGATCGTCCCAGTGTTGAAGCAACTGTATTGGATGTGTTGCCATTAGCGATCGCGCTCTTTCAACAAGGCAAAGCAGAAGAGATTCTCGATCAGTTAGAAATCGATTCACCCCAGCGCTGCATTTTTTATCAACCTGACCTTACAAATTCTCAAAAAGGACGGTGTGGAGTCTATCTCTGGCGGCCGTCCCTCTGTCGTTTGTTTGGCTACGCAGCCGTCAGAGACAAACACGGCAAACCCCAACTCGCCGCCTGCACAGAACTCAAAGCCACCCGATCGCTCACCCTCACCCACATTCAACAACAGCTTACCCAAGGATTGTCTGCCCCCAGTTTTGTCGAGTTTGCGACGCGAATGGAAAGTATTGATCCCGCGATCGGTTCCCAACGGTTTCCTATCAATCAGGCCATTCGATTAGCCCTGCAAAAGGTAGGCTTAAGCGCCCAGTTTTCAGACCTCGAAGATTAAATGTTGGAGCATGACAAGAGACTTTAGACATGAAACTTTGAATATTAAACAGTGAATTAAAAACCTTATGCGAAAGTCCCCCAGAATTGGGCTACCGTGTACACACAAGTCCGGAATCGCTTCGTTTCGATCGGCTTCAGTCCCCTAAATCCCTCATTCTGGGGGACTTTGACAAAGGAAAGATTTCCAAAGTTCAAAGCCATGACGACAGCTCAAAGTCCCTCACTTGTGGGGGATTTAGGGGGCTTCCCAAGGTTGGTAACTTCTTTGCTAGAAATCTCCTTAGTCCTTAGTTTTTAGTCAATAAACAACAACAGGAACTCGCTTAAAAGCAGGCGTACCCGATCGCTCATCTACGCTCGCCTTAAAAATCACATTGACTTCGGGGTAAAACATTAGCGCGGCTCCTGGGCGGACGGTGCCATAAATGATCTCGACGTTCTCTAGTTTGCCAGCATCGCCTTGTACTGTGACTCGTTGATGTTCGGTAAATCCTGCGCTTTCGGCATCCGATCGATTCATCAAAATGCAGTTGCGGTGGGGCATTGCGCGATATCTGTCGCCCGGTTTGTAGACGACGGTATTGTGCTGTGAATAGCTGCGTCCGGTGGTCAACGCCAACACGAGACTGCGAATCGCATCAGAAACGCCAAACTCTTGAGCCGTCGGTAATGTCAGGTGCGGCAGGGGCGTAACAAACATCTTGGCTTTGCCCGAAGGCGTGGCAAATTTGGGCGTGTTAAAAATGCGTCCCTGAATGGTGAATTCTTGTTGAGTGCTGTCGATCGTCGCCATCGCTTTAAAGCCAGGAATCGTCTGGGCAATCAGTTGACGAACATATTTTGTGTCTTGCAGTTTGCGCCAGTCGATCGGCGTGTCGCCATGAATCCGATGAGCAATTTCGGTCAACAATTCCACTTCTGAAATCAGATCGGCCTGTTTAAGATGGCTTTCTCCTTCATCGTTGAGCCGCACGAAATTGTTGCCTGATTCTGCTGTCGTCTTATGGGGATTTTCAAAGCGGGCAAAGACCGGAAGGATCAGCGTGTTTTTCTTGGCCAATCCGTGGAAGTGTCCCAGGTTGGGCTTGGTTGCCACATAGAAAATGGTCTCGATGTTCGACAAAGCGCGTTTTGCCTGGGTGAGGTCGGGATTTGCGGCGTAGAGATTGCCTCCCAGACAGAGCAGCGTATCGACTTTTTCAGAATCGGCAGCGTCGATCAAGGCGCGAGTGTCATATCCTTGAACCCGACTGAGTGAGGTTCCTAGCAGTTTTTCTAAGGCTTCCTGAATTTCTTTTTTGAGGTGAATCGTCACGCCCATCGACCCAAAGCCCTGCACGTTGGAGTGACCCCGAATTGGCATTGTTCCGGCCCCTTCTTTGCCTGCATTTCCACTCAATAGGGCCGTATTGGCAATGCTGTAAATGTTGTCCACGCCGTTTTTTTGCTGCGTCGCGCCCATCGCCCAGGCAAAGACGACTCCTTTTGCAGCGCCAATGATCGAGGCAGCGGCCACGATTTCAGCTTGAGAAACGCCACAGGTCTTAACGATCGTTTCCCAGTCGATCGCTTGTGCGTAGGCCACCACTTCTTGCCAACCGTCGGTATGGGATTCTAAATACTCCGATCGAATTAAACCTTGCTCAATCAACGATTTTTGAATGCCAATAAATAAAGCAACATCACTCCCAGGAATCGGTTGAAGATAGAGCGAAGAAATGTCTGAACCTCGAATCAAAGACTTAATCGGAAAGGCAGGAGACGCAAATTTCACCAATCCCACTTCAACGATCGGATTGACGACAATCACTTTACCGTCTCGATCGCGCAGTTTGATCAATTCATTCATCAGTCTAGGATGGTTGGCTGGCGCATTCGACCCAATCAGCACCACACAATCTGCTTGTTTGAGACTGTCTAGACTCACCATCGACGTACCCGATCCAAACATTTGCTTGAGTCCGGTCGTAGAAGCCGCATGACACAGATCAGAACAGTCCGCCAGATTGTTTGACCCCAGCGCCCGGATCATCAATTGCAGCAAAAAAGCCGCCTCATTCGACGATCGCCCCGAACTGTAAGAAGCCACTCGCTCTGGAGCCTTGCCAAAAGCCGCTTCTGCAATCTCATACACCTCATCCCAACTCAGCCGCTCATACTGGGAACTGCCCTCTCTAAGAATGAGCGGCACGCTCAACCGACCCAGATTGTTTGCCTGCTCAGAAGTCAGTTGTTGAAGGTCTTGGATCGAGCGATCGTAAAAGTGGGCCGCAGGTTGAAGCTCAGACGCGATCGCTTCGACACTTTTGGCGCACCGCTGCAACACTTCTCCATCCTCATTGACAAATCCGCCTTTTTGTCCGCCTGTGCCCCACGCGCAAGAGAGACAGGCACTTTTGTGGAGGAGTGTTTTCCAAATTTTGGCACCATCAGGCGACAGCGTATGTTCTGCCCAATATTGAATCACAGGCATCCCGCCGCCAACTTGGGAAGTTTTGTGAGCGTGTTCGTCCATGTGTTGATTCCTACCCTACAAATTGAATCTAACGTGAATTTAATGAATCTCTCCACTCCAGTTACAGATCCAGTTAGAGAGTTAGCTTGACTTCTAAATTCCCTCTTCACACAAGGCTTTGAACCAAAAATTTTTGTCTGAAAGTTCTCTAGAATTGACAGCTTGGGGGGCAGAAGGTGCAGTCAACGAAGCGAAAAACCAGATTTCTTCGAGTTACCCGCCAGAAGTAGAATCTATGCTGAACTTAATAGGAGCGATCGCAAACTTAAGGAGATTTTCAAATAAGAACATACCTACGTTACCCCACCGCCTACGGCTCCTCCCCTTAGCAAGCTGCCGTGTACATACAAGTCGATTGATCTGTCATTGCTGAGAGCCTTCGCCCCCTAAATCCCCCAAAAATGGGGGACTTTGAGCCGTCGTCATGGCTTTGAACTTTGGAAATCTTTCCTTGGTCAAAGTCCCCCAGACTGGGGGATTTAGGGGGCTGAAGCCGACTGAAACGAAGCGACAATGACTTGTGTGTACACGGTAGCCTTAGTAAGGTGAGGCTGGGAGGGGTCAGAGAGATCAATTTGGGTAAAAGTATTCCTGGAAATCTCCTAAGAAACAAAGATTGTTTAAGATAACCTGCTACAAAATTAAATTCATCAAAAGTTACGAACATCTCGATCGACCTACGTCGAAAGTTAGATAGATACTGACAGCCCAAAACTTGGTACTCTCACACTAGAGACAGATGACCTGATAGCTGAGAAACTGTTTCTCTCTTGTTTGTAGTTTTGTTTCCAAAGTCGATGATGAATCAATCTGTGAGGATCGTGAGCCTGTTACTAGCGATTTCTGCCTGGGTCAGCCCCTCGGCAACCGTTGCAACAACGCCCCTTCCCAAAGCGATCACGGCTCCCGATTCTCTGGATCGATCCATTACTCAGCCTGTACGATTAGAAATTCGTCTCAGTAAGCGTCAGGTGACGGTCTTTCGAGGAGACAACAAAGTTAAAACCTATTCGATCGCCGTAGGTCGTCCTGGTTGGGAGACGCCGACAGGCACCTTCAAAGTCAGAGAAATGGTTAAAAATCCCGCTTGGATACATCCGTTTAAGGGCTTTGTGATTCCGGGAGGCGACCCTGAAAACCCATTGGGACGGCGCTGGATTGGCTTTTGGACAGACGGCAAAAACTGGATCGGCTTTCACGGCACGCCCACGCCTCAATCAGTTGGAAAAGCCACCTCCCACGGCTGCGTACGGATGCACAACAAAGATGTCGAAGAACTTTTTCAAAAAGTCAGTCTGGGGACAGTGGTTGAGGTGATCAAGTGAGGCGATACCAAAGGCGTTACGAAATAAAATCCAACTAATGACAGATCAACTAAACTTCACATCTCCTTAAACTTCTGACGGTGGCGATGATCCTGATCACAGAGGGTCAGGTGTCGTGGCAAGCGATCGGACTTCTAAAAGTGCGATTGTCTGCACAGAAATCATCAGATGTAAGGAGATACTCATGAACGGAACTCAGAAAGGTATTCTTGTCAAATTGGCTGGCTCGATCGGCGTAGTCGGAGCTAGCTTGATGGCGCTTCCTTCTTTCGCAGCCTCCCCGCTCAACCCCAATCCCAAAATCTTTAGCGAAGCCCCCTACAATCGTCTGGCTCAAGCGACTCCCAGCATGATGACCCCGGCGACCGAGAGTGTGACGACCGAAACGACCATTCGCTCCTCATCTCCCTCGTTGGCCAAAGTCAACCCCAACCCCACCATCTTTAACGAAGCTCCCTACAATCGTCTGCTGTCTCAATCGACGGGGGGGGCTAACGATCGTCCTGCTGCTCCGGCCGCCGAACCTTCTAATGTTGGCCCGACCATTCAGCAGTCACCGGGCAGTTCTCCGACCATTCAGCAGTCACCGGGCAGTTCTCCGACCACTCCTGGCACCACTGAAACCACTCCTGGCACCACAACGCCTGGTTCTTCTGGAGATGTCACCGTTCCGACCAGCCCCAGCGAATCGACGACTCCCAGTTCTCCAGGCACCACAACCCCTGAGTCAACCACACCCAGTTCTCCAGGTACCACAACCCCTGAGTCAACTACCACACCCAGTTCCCCAGGTACCACAACCCCTGAGTCAACTACCACACCCAGTTCTCCAGGTACCACAACGCCCGAATCGACCACACCCAGTTCTCCAGGTACTACAACCCCCGAATCGACCACCACTCCAGACTCGACGACACCGAGCGAAGACTCTACCACTCCTTCTGGAGACTCCAGTGGCGGACAGTCGGGCGGCGTTCGCGCGCTCTGGTAATGGGGAGGATGCTGGACTGAAGGCTTTGGACTTGAAACATAGGGTTTAAGTTTTCTTATCCAAAGTCCCTCGTCCGCTCACCTGTATCATTGGCGGGGATAAACCCACTTCCATAAAGGATGGCTTTTACCCTGCTGATGAATTTTGAGGACTTGTTTTTCTAGCCGCTGACGTTCGAGGAGGGGTAGCCCAAATAGAATGTTGCGGCTTTGCCATATCAAGGTAGACAGCGTGACTCCAATGCAGAGCGCCAATCCCACCGAGGCAAGCAGATGGTAACCCAGACCCAACCGCAACGCTGCCCAGGTGAAATATTGCCGCAAAATCGCAAACACGTCTCGCAAATCCCACAGGCTGAGAAGCCCGATCGTTGCCCACAGCCCCAAAGCCAGCAGCCACTTCGTCAAAACCGTCAACTCATGGAGCTTCTGAACCGCAGCCTCAAAGCCAGGATCGCGGGATAGCTCAATCTCTGAAACCGACTGGTCTGGCTGATCCATATCTGTAATGACTAAGCCTCAGTAGCGTCAGGTGTAGTGGTCGGAGCGATCGCCTTTCCTGTTTTCTCTCTCCACAAGGCAAGCAGCGTGCTGGCAATAAAGATACTCGAATAGGCACCCATGACAAAGCCGATGATCAAAGCCAGGGCGAAGTTTTTCAGCGTTTCTCCGCCAAAGAAGAAGATCGCAAACAGCGTCAACAGCGTGGTCATGGTGGTGTTGATTGACCGTCCCAAGGTTTGATTGACGGCCTCATCGACAATATCGTTAATGTGACGACCCGGATTGAGGACGATCGTTTCTCTCACCCGGTCATAAATCACAACGGTATCGTTGACGGAGAACCCGACGATCGTCAGCAGGGCGACAATAAACAAACTATCGACTTCAGTGCCGCTGACCAATCCCAAAATGGCGAAGATGCCAACGGTAATCAGCACATCGTGTAAGAGCGCGACGATCGCAAACACAGCATAATCTGGCTGAAATCGAACGCTGAGATAAAGGGCAATGCCTGCAAAGGAGACAATCAGCGCCAACAAGCCTGACTCAAAAAGCTGTTTCCCCAGGGTCGGGCCGACGCTATCGATCTGAGTCGTTTTGGGGTTGAAGGCTCCGATCTTTTCGGTGAGGGCTTGTTGAAGTTTGGTGCGCTGATCGACGTTGAGATTGGCAGTCCGAATGGAGATGATTCGCTGCTCTGGGCCGACCGCTTGAATGCTGCTACCTCCCAGTCCTTGATCGTCTAAAACGCCTCGCACGGCATCGAGGTCGATCGGTTTACTGCAATTGTCAGGTTGGGTGCAGTCGAGTTCTAATTGGAGGCGCGTTCCTCCGACAAAATCCAAACTTGGGCGCAGCGGAGTGCCAATCTGATTCCAGGAAATGGCCATCGCGATCAGGCCCGCCAAAATAATCGCTAGAGAAAGCGTCCACCAGATTCCTCGTTGACGGATGACTTGAAGTTTCATGAGGCTGCCTCCGCCGAGGGTTTGTTGGTTGTGGGTAAGTTGGGGCAAAACAATTCTGGTTTACGGAGTCCTTGGATGCCCAGCACAAAGAGAAGCAGGGTGCGGCTACAGGTCAGGGCGGTAAACATACTCACCATCACGCCCAACGCCAGCGTCAGGGCAAACCCTCTCACCAGTCCGGCACCCAGCCAAAAAAGCGCTCCGCAGGCGATCAGAGTTGTGACATTACTATCGAGAATGCTGGAAAAGGCGCGGAAAAAGCCCGCTTCGACTGATCGATACAAGGTCTTCCCGGCGCGCAGTTCTTCACGAGTCCGCTCAAAGATCAGCACGTTTGCATCGACTGCCATCCCGATACTGAGAATGAATCCGGCGATTCCTGGTAGGGTCAGCGTCACACCCAGCAGATTGAAAGCCGCAAAGGTGAGGAGGGAATAGATGATGAGCGCGATCGAGGCAATGGCTCCCGGCAGACGATAATACACCACCATAAAGACGAGGACGAGGAACAATCCACCAATCCCAGCGTAAATGCTGCTTTGAATGCTGTCTCTCCCCAAGGTTGCGCCAATGGTGCGATTCTCGACGATTTCGACGGGTAGAGGGAGTGATCCGCCACGTAGCTGAACGGCTAAATCTTGGGCTTCTTGAGCCGTAAATCGTCCGGTAATCGTTGCACCGCCGCCTGTGATGCCTGTTTGAGCGAATTCTACGCCGACGTTGGGAGCGCTAATCAGTCCGTTGTCGAGGAAGATTCCTAAGCTGCGTCCGGTGCCTGCCAGATTTTTGGTCAACTGGGCAAATTTCTGACCGCCATCATCGTCAAATCGCAGGCCGACGCTCCAGGTATTCGAGTTGGGCGTGGTTTCGGGGTAGGCATCTTTGAGGTTTTTACCCACGAGGGCAGGTGGCTCAAATAGGCTCAAAATGGCTTGGTCGCTTTGTTTGATTTTTGCCTGATTGTCGTCGATCGCTTTCTGGTCGCCCGATTTTCTCAGTTCTGTTTGTTTGGCAAGCAGTTCTTGGCGTAGTTGTTGTTCGATCGGCAGTCTGGCCTCAGTACCTTTTTTCTGTTCTCGAAAGTCGAGTTGAGCGGTGCCGCCGAGGACTCGTTCTGCCTGTTGAGGATCGCTCACGCCGGGGAGTTGGACGAGAATCTGATCTTCGCCCACCGTTTGCACCACGGGTTCTGAAACGCCCAATCCATTGATCCGTCCCTCAATCACTCGCTGGACGGCTTCCAATTCGCGAGAGGTGACTTTTTTAATTTCTTCGGACGGCTTAACCTGAATCGTAAGCTGTGAGCCGCCCTGCAAGTCTAACCCCAACTGCACGGGCACTTTGACGATGACAAAAATCGCGGCAATCACCAGAGCCAAAATCACCAAAAGTAATGAACGCTGCCTTCCCATACCCAAACCTGCTATGACAAACGCTATGATAGCGCGTTAGAGTTTTGAGTTATGAGTTTTGAGGGTTGAGTTTGGCTACAAGGGTAAACAAACCTAGCGATTAATTCGCGGCCATAAGGTCTAAACAAACCCGGCGAACTAATTCGTGGCTAAAAGAACAAAACCTTAAAGCGTTTTATGTTTAATTCAGCCCGTCTACTTAACGGACAGCTAACACTTCAGCCTTTTGGTCAAAGTCTAAACTACTGGCAGCTTGCGTTGATGGAGACCGATCGACCGCTTGCCAGTGCCAAACTCAAAGTGGCGCAATTGGAGCGAATCGGATAGATCGGAACAATCGGATGCAAAACGCCACGGACGATCGTCGTACGACTGGTTGGGGTGACAATAATCGTCTGGGGATAATTGACCGATGGATGAGACGTAAACCCAAAGCTATCGCGCACCACTGTTGGCGCAGTAATCACGATCGACTGAGGCACCCCAAACGGATCGATAAAGTTGGTCTGCGAGTAAATTGTCGAATAGGACGGCTGTATCGGAATGGCTTTGACGGGCGCACCTCCGATATCCGGCGAAGCGATCGCTCGTCCTGACAGCAATGGAACGATCGAGAGGGCAACTAAAAGAGACAGACGTTTCAGCATGGCCATGTCTTAATTTGAGGTGACTTTCAGTGTTCGCACCCTTGCCTTTAGGATAACGCGGACAAAACGGTAACAGCCAGGTTTTGAGGGAAATCTTGTCTTGGCTGCAAGAAACAGGTTGGCAATGACGATCGTCAATCGTACGTCACCCATCTCGAATTTGGCGAAGGTTGGTCAACTGTATACAGATGCTTTGAATGCGGCGGGCAAGTAGAGTTATTGGGTTAGAAAAAGTTTCTATGGAAAATTCTCACACATCAAATTCACCTAAAAAATAAGGGCACACAATCTGCACCCTTAAGCGAATGATTTCAATAGCGAAACTCAAGACTAAACTTTGGCGGCAGTCATTTTTTTGACGGCATCGATGATGTCTTGGGGTTGAACGATCGTCAGATTCTCCAGTGCGCCATTGTAGGGAGTAGGAATGTCTTGAGACGACAAACGTAGGACGGGAGCATCCAACTCATCAAAGAGGCGATCGTTGATCGAAGCCACAATTTCAGCCCCGATGCCGCCTGTTCTCATACATTCTTCGACGATGATCACCCGGTGGGTTTTGCGAATAGAAGCGCCGATCGTTTCAAAGTCCAACGGCTTCAACGACAGCAAATCGATCACTTCTGGGTCGTAGCCTTCTTTTTCTAGCGTCTTGACGGCTTGCAGAACGTGATAGCGCATCCGAGAATAAGTCAAAATCGTTACGTCTTCACCTTTTCGCACCACTTCGGCCTTGTCGAGCGGCAGCACGTATTCTCCATCCGGCAGATTTTCTTTAAGGTTGTAAAGCAACACATGCTCAAAAAATAGCACCGGATTGTCATCTCGAATAGCAGCTTTGAGCAATCCTTTGGCATTGTAGGGCGTGGAGCAGGCGACAATCTTGAGACCCGGAACGGCTTGAAAATAAGCTTCTAGACGCTGCGAATGTTCTGCACCCAACTGACGACCAACCCCACCCGGCCCACGAATCACCAGCGGAATCTTGAAGTTGCCGCCTGATGTGTAGCGCAGCATTCCAGCATTGTTGGCGATTTGATTGAAGGCCAACAGCAAAAAGCCCATATTCATGCCTTCGATGATCGGACGCAAACCTGTCATCGCCGCCCCGATCGCCATTCCGGTAAAGCTGTTTTCGGCGATCGGCGTATCCAGCAGCCTCAGATCACCATATTTTTTGTACAGATCTTTCGTGACTTTATAAGACCCGCCATAGTGACCCACATCCTCACCCATCACCAGGACGCTAGAATCACGCGCCATCTCTTCGTCAATGGCTTCTCGTAGGGCGTTGAAGAAAAGGGTTTCTGCCATTGTTCCTCTAAAAAGTTGCAGCATCCTATTTTAGAGGAGGTTGGGCGATCGCGGAAGTCTACAGTCTGGTCAACTGGCCCGTCAACTGAAAACCGCTTTCCCTCCTTTATGAGAAGAATCCTAATTCTTAATACAGATTCACTTTGTATCTCAAATAGCGGATAAGTTGAAGAGAAGACGCTGAAATCGGACTATTCGTGACTCTAGAGGAACGCTTCATGATGGATGATAGTTGCGTCATACCTGTGATCAAATCTCCCAACGATTATCAGGCTTACCGCATCAGCCCCAATGATACCAATCGGTTGGCGATCGTCTTCGATCCGGTGATTGCCAATTTCTCGATGACTTTTTGTGTCGAAATTTTTGATGTCGGCGGCAAGACTCCGCCCAATCGCCATCAGTTAGCGGTTGAAATGTTCTTTGTCCTCAAGGGAGAAGGCATTGCCGTTTGTGATGGCAAAGAGGTGGCGATTCGAGCCGGGGATAGTTTGCTGGTGCCCCCGACGGGCATTCATGAAGTGAGAAATACGGGCAGCGATCGCCTTTATGCGCTCTGTATTATGATTCCCAATGAGGACTTTGCGGAACTGATTCGCAGTGGAGTCCCGGCGGAGTTGGATGCGGAAGATATGGCGGTTTTGCGGCGGGGTGGAGTGCCTGTTTTGCGATGATGTATGGGGTACGCGAGAAACAAACTGGCTCGATGCTGACGCGCGATCGAGTTCGGTTAGACGTGGACATTTATTATCCCGATGGAGAAGGGGCGTTTCCGGTTTTGTTGATGCGGCAGCCGTATGGTCGAGCGATCGCTTCCACGGTTGTGTATGCTCATCCGATCTGGTATGCCTCACATGGCTATATTGTCGTGATTCAGGATGTGCGGGGGCGAGGCACATCTGAAGGGGAGTTTAAGCTATTTGAGTCAGAAATTGAAGACGGCTATGATGCGGTCAATTGGGCGGCGAGTCTTCCGGGCAGTTCTGGCGATGTGGGCATGTATGGCTTTTCTTATCAGGGCATGACGCAATTGTATGCGGCGGTCAAGCAGCCTCCTGCGCTCAAGGCGATCTGTCCCGCGATGTTGGGCTATGACCTGTATCACGATTGGGCCTATGAAGGCGGCGCGTTTTGTCTACAGGCGAACTTAGGTTGGGCAATTCAGATTTCAGCAGAAACCGCTCGATTAAAGGGAGATGAAGCGACGTTTTTGGCGCTGTCTCAAGCTGCGAAGAATCTGCCCTTGGGCGATCGCATTCCCGCTCGTCCTGAAGTTTTGCGGGGTCGTGACTCTTTTTATGAGGAATGGCTCGATCTCTGCGAGTTACCCGCAAGGGGTCGTCCCGCTGGCGATCCCTACTGGCAGAGACTCTCACCCAAAACTTACGTTGAAGCGTTTGACCTACCGATGCTGCATATTGGGGGCTGGTTTGATCCTTACCTGCGCGGCACGTTGAATCTGTACAAGGCGATGGAATCGAGCGATCGACCTCAACATCTGATCGTTGGCCCGTGGGCGCATTTACCGTGGGGTCGAAGAGTGGGCGCGTTGGATTATGGCGCAGCGGCGGTGAGTGGATGCGATCGCCTGCAAATTCGATGGTTCGATCAGTTTCTCAAAGGCATTGACACGGGATTGCTGCAAGATTCCCCAGTCCAACTTTTTGAAATGGGCCGCAACGAGTGGAAAGCGCTCTCTCACTATCCCACAGCAACTCCAACGCCGTTCTTTCTCACCAGTACTGGACTGGCTGGCATGGACGATCGAGACGGTCATTTGATCGCGTATCCGTCTTCTCTCAGTCCTGCGATCGATCTGCTGGTTCATGATCCCTGGCGACCTGTGCCAGCGTTGGGCGGACATGCGGTGGCTCCGTCGGGGTCGTTCGATCGGGCTGCTCTCGATTGTCGCAGTGACATTCTCACCTACACCTCAGACCCGTTGACCGAAGATTTGCATTTGGTAGGAGATGTGTTTGCAGAGTTTTACTGTACGGCGGATACGCCCAGTTTTGATCTGTGTGCGGTCTTGTCAGAAGTCAAACCCAACGGCAGCGTTTACAATTTCACCCAGGGTTATCTTCGAGTTGAGGTTGCTCAAGAACTTTTGCAAATGACGCTTCAGCCGACTTGCATTCAAATTCCTCAAGGGAGTGCAATTCGCTTAAGTTTAAGTGGGGCCTGTTTTCCAGCGTATCCGGTGAATGGGGGAACGGGCAGTTTGCCAGGGGAAGCCAGAGCGATCGACGCTCAAATCATCACGATCGCCCTTCGCAGTGGAGGTGACTTCCCCTCAAAATTGCGCTTACCGATTCAACCCCACGTTTGAACTTCTACAAACTCAGCGGGACAAGCCATCGGTTTTGAGTCAGTCGTCGCTTTGGGCATTTTGGGCAAAACAGGCTTTGATTCTTTGCTTTCACATAGTCTAGAAAGCGTGATCGGCGCTCCCGATCGTCCGGTTCTGCCCATACTCACCAGCCCAATGTAGGTTTTTAGCCCTTTGACTTTGGGAACGGCGGCAACCATCGTTAGGCGGGTACGATCGCCTTGAGAAAAAATCCGGTAAGCATACTTTTCAGTTTCGGCGGGGACGTTGATCCGAAGGTCTTCTAGCTTGGTCGCAAACCGATTTTTTTCAAGCAAATGGGCTTGCTGCGATCGCATCAAAGACCCCATATTTTGCTTGACTTCTGGAGAAACTTGGGCTTGCAGGGCGGCTTGCTCTGTTTTGATGGCTGCCCTCAAGTCAGCGTCACGGGTGCCTTTGAGACTGGTGCCCTCGATGAGCGCATTTTTGAGGAGCGCCGATCGCAGGTTAGCGTTGTCGAGAATGGCATTCTTGAGGTTGCTGCTGATCAGACAAGTTCCCGACAAGTTGGCATCAGTGAGATTAGCGCCACTCAAATCAGCCTTGACCATGATCGCACTGCTCAGATCTGCCCCTTTGAGCGTTGCCCCACTCAGATCCGCGCTGGCAAACTCTAACCCGTAAGCCTGAAATTCTTTGTTGTTGGTGAAATCAGGAATCGAACTTGACCCCTGACAGAGATAAGCCGACAACGCACTGGGATCGATCGACCCAAACGGAAACCCCGCAGGTCGAGCGCTACCCAAAATTTGCCGAAAACCGCTCAAAGTAGCGCCACTCAAGTTAGCATTGCTCAGATCTGCCCCGCGCAAATTCACCCCGATGAGATTAACTTGAGACAATTTGGTGCCTTTTAGTAAAGCGCCTGACAACTGAATTCCTTTCGTAGAAGCGTTTTTGAGATAAGCTTCGCTGAGGTCGGCTTTGGTGAAGTTAGTATTTTCTAAGGTGGCACGATCGAGATACGTCCGATTTAAGTTTGCACCCGTCAGATCCGCATCCGTCAGATTTGCAGAGCCGAGATTTGCGCCGCTCAGATTCGCCCCTTTAAGATTCGCATTGACTAGATTTGCGCCAAATAAATTAACATCCTTTAAATCCGCCCCACTCAAATCACACAACGGACACTGATTGGTTTTTAATAAGCGCTGAACGTGATCAGGATTGGCCGCTACAGCCGGAACCGCCCAAACCAGAAACACCGCAGCGATCGATAGATTTTTAAGCAACATTGCAGGAATTCTTTGAGTAAAAAATTGGTTGACCTATGGTAATCGATCGCACCCTTCCCACTATCAAACTTGCAGAATTGCCCGATGATTTTGGGGCGATCGCAGCCATTCGCACCACCGTCTTTCAAATCGAACAGGGTGTTGACGAAGCGTTGGAATTTGACGGACTGGATGATGAGGCGATCCACTGGTTGGCCTATTTGGGTGATCGTCCGGTTGGGACTGCACGAGTCAGGTTTTTGGATTCAGAGATTGCAAAGCTAGAGCGTCTGGCCGTCCTTTCAGAAGCGAGAGGTCAGGGGATCGGTAAACAGATCATGCAAACAGCGATCGCCTTTTTAAGTGAAAAAAGTATTTCAGAAATCCGTATTCATGCCCAAGAACCTGTAAAAGAGTTTTATGAACAACTGGGTTTTGTCAGTGAAGGCGATCGCTTTTACGAAGCAAACATTCCCCATTTCAAGATGAGCAAACGGTTGGAATCAGGCAGTGGGCGCAAATAAACCGACTTGGGTGACAGGGCTGCCAATCTTGGGGTCAGTATGGTTGACGGGAGCGATCGTCGATCGGATTTGGTTTGCGGCTGACCGATCGATTCCCGGTTGGGATCAGGCTGACTATCTGACGGGCGCAATGAACTATTGGCGGGCTTTTCAGACTCCTGACTGGTTTTCTCAAGACTGGTGGACGAGCGTCTGGATGCTGTCTTCCAAAATGCCGCCCCTGGTCTATATCTCAACCACGCCGTTTATCAGTCTGTTTGGAGCGGGGATCGAGCAATCGACTTTGGTCAATCTGCTGTACAGCGCGATTTTGCTAACTGCGGTTTACGGGTTAGGGCTGCGCCTCTTTACAGTAGAAGTCGGACTGTGGGCGGCGGGGCTGTGTTTGTTATTACCGGGACTTTATAAGATTCGTCTCGACTTTTTGATTGACTATCCCTTAGTGGCGATGGTGACGCTGAGTTTTTGGCTGCTGACGCTGCTAGTCATGGAGGTCGAAACAGAAGAACGGCTGGCTTTCTCCTCGTTCACCAAACTGCGGAATCCCGAAGATCGCTCCATCGTTATTCGATCGCTCTCCAAATTCCTCCTTCTACCGATCGCATTCGGGATCGCGTTGGGGTTGACGTTTTTAACCAAACAGCCTGCGATCTTTTTTCTGTTGGTGCCGATCGTTGCCTTCCTTTTCTCGATTTTGCAGCGCCGCCATTGGAAGAAGCTAATTCAATTATTTTTAGGCTTATTTGTCGCCACAACGGTCTGTGTGCCCTGGTATCGCACCAACTGGCTACTCATTCTCACAGCCGGAAAACGAGCCACCGTAGACTCCGCGATCGCAGAAGGTGATCCTCCACTCAATACGCTGGCTGCCTGGACATTCTATCTTCGCGAGATTCCCATCCTCGTATCACTGCCGATCTTTGTCGTCGGGCTTGTGGGACTGGTGCTGTATTGGAAGCGATCGGTGATCGTCGGACATTGGTTTTGGGCAAATCGACGCTTACAGCGCATTTCAGACTACGGGGGACTGAGGGCACGAGGCTATCGCCAAAAAACCCATCGATCGTGGTGGCATTCCGTCCGGTGGCTGTTGATTTTTCTAATCGGGGCATATTTGCTGTGTTCGCTCAACGTGAATAAGGACGATCGCTACATCACGCCTCTGTTGCCCGTTTTGACCGTTTTGCTGGCTCAGGGATTGGTCTTATATCCCGATCGACTGCGGGCGTTTCGCTGGGGTGCGGTTGGCTTATCAGGAATTTTGATGTTGCTCAATTTGCTGCCGTTGAATGTGGTTCCTAAACTGCCTTTCGACAAAAATCAGCATCCCGCAGTTTGGGGCGGCGAGTGGCACCACGCCAATGTGATTGATGAAGTGATTCGGACGGTGCCTTATCTGCGATCGACGATCGGCGTTCTCCCCTCGACGGTGGAATTAAATCAGCACAACCTCAATTACTATGGCGTGTTGAGAAACTTTCAGGTCTATGGGCGGCAGGTTGGCACAAAACTCAAACAAGTGGGACAAGACGTGCGATCGCTTTCCTGGCTCGTTACCAAAAGCGGCGATCAAGGAGCCATTCGTCAACCCGAAGCCCAAACCGCCCTGGGAATCGCGATCGCGCAGAGCACTGACTTTCAACTCCAAAAAACCTGGCCGCTGCCCGACAACAGTGTGCTAAATCTTTATCGACGGCGCGTTCCTCTCGTTCAGGTGCAGCCGAGTGACGAGGCTTGTGGTTCGGGTTGTGGGCCGATTCGATTAGAGCAGGTGAGAGCGCCTAGTCAAGCTGCCCCTAACAAACCGATGCCCGTCACCTATCGCTGGTCAGGGTCATGGGAGCAGTTGCGATCGGGCTTGGTTCTCTTAACCTGGCGGGCAGAAAAGCAAAAACTCGACCCTCAAGCGACTCGCTGGCTTCATGATCACGCGATCGGATTGGGAATGCTGCAACGCAACAGCGCCGACCCCAAAGCTCAGTTTCAAGTGATCGAACGGACGGCGACCCTACCGCCCGCAGCGGCCCAAGGCGGCTACACCCTCGAAGCCACCTACCTCAACCGAGAAACAGGCGAAACCTACAGCATCTCAGTTCCCAAAATCAGCGTCCAAATTGCAGACACGGCTCCAGAAATTGCAACCGTTGAATTGGATTGGGTGACCCAACTGCGATCGCTCTCCACCAACTTACCCAAGGGACTATCCGCGCTCGATCCCATTTTTGAGCAAATCGGCAGAATCAATCAGTTTGATCCCATCCAAGACTACGTGACTCAAGCCAAACAGACGTTGGAATTTCGGCTAAAACAAGAACCTCAAAATTTAGAATTCTTTTACGCGCTGTCTCTAGCAAATGTGCTGAAACGACAACTGGGGGGAGCGATCGACAGTTTCCAACAAGTGACCCGATTGGATGCTAACAATCCCAACGCCTACGCCTATCTAGCCTTCGTTAATCTCTACGACTTTCGCCCACGAGCGGCCCAATCTGCGCTCAAGACGGCCTTTGACCTCAACCCCGACCTTCCTGAACTTCACGCTCTCAATGCAGTCGCCGCCCTGATGCAGGGAAATGTGGGGCAAGCGTGGCAAGAGTTCCAGAGCTTTCAGAAAGGGGAGTGATCAAATTCTCGATCGTGCAAAAATTGAACTGCGTGAACAACGAAGTGAAAAACTCTTATCGAATTCACGCTAAACCAGATTTTTCTTTCACGGTTCAGAATGCCTCAAGTTTCATTTCGTGAGTTTGTTGCGGGGATACGATCGGGCCAACATCTAGGCAGTTTTGTCACGGATACGGTTCCGGCGTTGGCGGCGAGGCCCGATCGCGCTGACCTGATTTTCACCACCAAACAGCGCAGTTTAGACAAGCCTTTGATTTTGATGGCGGCGACGCTGGAGGATCTTTGGCCCTACGTTTTGGGCAGTCAGGCAGAGCGACAAATTTGGCAACAGATCACCGATCGCCATTGGCCGGGCGCTTTAACCTTGGTGCTGCCTGCCACTGAGCGAGTGCCTGCTGTGATGAACCCCGGTGATCCGACAACGATCGGCGTGAGAGTACCTGATCAGGCGATCGCTCGTACCATTCTGCAAGAAACGGGCCCTTTGGCAACGACGAGTGTGAATCGATCGGGACAGCCTGCCCTACAGACCATGCCCCAAATCGAAGCAGAATTCCCAGAAGTTTTGACCCTTTCTCCGTCTGAAATGATGCACTTAGAAACCAGCCAACCCGCATCCGGACAGCCCTCCACCGTCGCCAAATGGGTCGAAAACGGCTGGCAAATTTTACGCCAGGGAGCCATCACCCTCCATTAGTTGACACTCCCCAGCCCTAAAGGGACGGGGATTCTTGGCTCATCGAAACCACTTAAACTAGATTCCTTGCAGTCTCTAGCCCAGAGGTGGGATTCTCCCCAAGCGTTAATTCGGGTATGCCCTACCCTATTTGCTTTTCAGCAAGTCCTGTTTAATTTTGGAGGCAATTGCTCCAAAAAGCTGTTCGGCTAGCTCCTCTGAATCTTTTACCTACTGCAAGGTGGAGTCTAGAAAAATGCAGTAGAACCGCATAGATTCAATTTTCAAGGTGCAGCGTGTCTTTCGACGACAAGGTTTTTTAAGTGGTTGATTACCTTTCCACTGATTCAGATGTATGGCAAAACAGGAGATGATTTTGTGAAGATTTCTAGAAATTGGACTCTGCCCACTAACGTGGGCGCGGGAACCCTCCATTCCGGTAATCCAGAAAAATTCGGATATAAGTGTATTAATTAGAGCAAGTTCGTTTCAAGAAAAAATTAGTTCATCTTAGAGCGGAACTCCTGGGTCAAAAATCCTTCGAGTACTCTGAGAACGGTTGTGCGTCATGGTTTGTATGATCTGGATAAATCTCGTGTGCCTGGGGAGTGGTCTGAGTGCGGGTTTGATGGCAGGCTGGCTTTTGTGGCACTCCAAACTGCGAATAGAACAAGTGAACGATCGCCAAACCCAACTGGCCTATCAAATGGCGATCGAGATGAGCCAATTCAAGGGCGGTTTTTTGGCGCGGACTTCTCACGAATTGCGATCACCCCTCAACAGCATTATTGGCGTTCACCAACTCATTCTCGCTGACCTGTGCGAGTCGCCCGAAGAAGAACACGAATTTATCACGCAAGCCCACGAATCAGCGCTAAAAATGGTACGACTGCTGGATGAAGTGATCCAGGTTGCCAAAACCCAAAACAGCACCAGCGTTCCCAAATTGCAGCCTGTACAACTGACCAACCTGCTGCACGAGGTAGACAATATGACCCATCTTTTAGCAGAAAATCGCGGTTTGAGAATGACGATCGAGCTACCTGATCCTGAGATTTTTGTGACGGCTGATCCGCAGTGGCTCAGACAAGCGCTGGTCAGTCTAGTTAGCAGTGCGATTAACCAAATGCAACAGGGCAAGATCAAGCTTTTTCTAGCCGCCATTGATGCCGAATTTGCTCATCTGGTTTTAGAAGACGAACGCCCGATCGCCCAGTGGCAAGAAGCGATCGATTTACTAGAATCTACACCAGACCAGGCGACTTTAGAACTTTCTCCCGGATTTAACCTGATTCTCAACCAAACCCTACTCGAAGCGATGAAGGGCCGATTAGAACTGCTGCAACTTCCCTCTGGTGAGGAAACTGGAGAGACTTCTACTTGCATTCGCTGCTCCATTCCGATCGCTAATGTCTAACGCCCAACGTCCCCTGTCTAACGCCCAACGTTTCCCTCTCCACTCCCCAACCTAGTGAATAGGATCTCAATGCCAAAACTTTGCTAGACTCACTCAAGCTAACTGCTTACCGCGAATAGCCCCATGATGGATACGCTAATCGGCAAAACGCTCCAGGGCGGAAAATATACGCTGGATGCAGAACTGGGTCGAGGAGGGTTTGGCATTACCTTCAAGGCGACTCATCACTATCTCAATCAAGTGGTCGTGATCAAGACGCTCAATGAGGCGTTGAGAAATGATGCGGCTTATTTAGATTTTCAGCGTAAGTTTCAAGATGAGGCGCGACGGCTGGCGATCTGTGTACATCCCAACATTGTCAGAGTCAGCGACTTCTTTTTGGAAGATGGCTTGTCTTATATGGTGATGGACTATATTCCCGGTGAGACGCTAGAAGAATTGGTGTTTCCCGATCGCCCCCTCCCCGAATCCACAGCCATCCATTACATTCGACAAATTGGCTCGGCGCTGCGAGTGGTTCATCAAAACGGGCTGCTGCATCGAGACATCAAGCCCCAAAATATTATTCTTAGAGAAAACACTCAGCAGGTTGTCTTAATCGACTTTGGCATTGCACGAGAATTTACCCCCGGCTCAACTCAGACGCATACCAGCATGATTTCGGTGGGCTATGCGCCGATCGAGCAGTACCTTTCTCAAGAAAAGCGTAGTCCTGCAACCGATGTCTATGGATTGGCGGCGACGCTTTATTCTTTGGTGACGGCGACGATCCCGATCGCGTCGATTTTAAGAGATAGACAGCCGATGCCAGAGCCGCGCGGGTTGAGACGTAATCTCAGTGCAGCGACCAATCAAGCCATCATGCGAGGAATGGCGATCGACATGCAGTATCGCCCGGCGAGTATCGAAGACTGGTTGGCACTGTTGCCAGGAGAATCGGGAGGGGCAGTCTTGGCCAGCGAGGAGCTACTGCAAAACTTGTCTCAAACCCCACCTCCGCCTATTGTTTCGCATACCGAAGAGCCGACGATCGCCTTTCGTCCGCCTGCTAACAGAATTCCTGTTGAAACGATCGCGCCTCAGTCTCAGCAGATCGCGCCTCGGCAAATTGTCGAACCTTCTCGCAAATCTGGCTTAAAAATACTTTTGGGTCTGGTGGCGCTTTCGGGCGTGACGATGGCACTCGTTGGGTTAGCCAGTGTTTTGTTGAGACGACCTGAACCTGCCCCGATCGTCGCAGAAAGTCCTCAGCCGTCTGTCGAGCCGTCGGTTTCGCCCAGTCTTGAGCCTGAGAAAGTTGTTCCTATTCAAACGCCCTCCCCTTCTCCCAAGCCTGTCGAGCTTGAACCCACCCCGCCTATCGCCTCTCCCGAACCGACTCCACCCGCCCCAGAGGAGCCTACTCCGCCAAAAGACCCGTCTCGAATTCCAGGATTTCCAACGGGTACGTCTGAGACCGAAGTGCGATCGACCTTGGGAACTCCAACTAGAGTTAAGGCAGGCTATTGGGCAAATACGCGCAGTGCTTTATATGAAGTGGTGCCCGATCGCATTTCTCTCGCCTATATTTACGATCAAAGCTCAGGTAAAGTGCGTCAGACCGAAGCCTCTTTTGCTCAGTCGATCGACGATTTACAGATCCGGGTCACGCTCAATGGCATGATGGGCAGCCAAGCAACGGACGACATTATGCAAGGCCTTCAGCGCGTCTATCAGCGACAGTCTAATCAATTTAGCTTCAATCAAAACGGACTAAAAGGGACGATCGAACGCAACAGCAGCGATCGAATTTATATTGCTGTTTGGGATGCTGATTTGCATTAGTGATTTGTCTAAATCTTCTGCCTCCCAATGCATCCAGCCTCCTCTTTTTAGAGGATGTACTGACTAGTAACCAACTAGAAATCTTCATTTGCGATCTTGATATTTTCAAAACGAGATCCCCAACTTTGCTATAAAGCGGGGATCTGATACCAAATGAAAATATAGCAATCCAAAATCACTCGTGAAATGCAGACTTGATCGTGCCCCTAGATCCCCCAACGTTGGGAAACTTTGAGCCGAGAGACTTCCTAGATTTCAAGACCCATTCCCAAGTTTCAAAGTCCCCCAGAATGGGGGATTTAGGGGGCGAAGCAGACTGGAACGGAGCAACAAAAATCTGTTCATGACTCATTTAGGATTGCTATAGGTTGCAGCCGATCGAGCAAACTCCCCCACAAGTAGGGAAATTAGGGAGCAAAGATCTGTAGCAAGTCACCGTTGATGGCTATGACACCTCATCAGCAAAAGATTAATATCTGCGAGATCCGGTTGTTTCGCTGGTGACACCAGGATCGCGGTAAGCGGCTCCTTCATCTCTGCTCTTGCGGCCCATCAGCCCAAACAAGCCGAGCAAACCGAGCAAACCCCAATAGCCGTTTCTGCCTTCGTTGTTGTACTCTACGTTGGAGGTGCCGGAAGTGGTGCCAGTCGTGGTGTCGCCAGAGGTTGAGCCACCCGTACCAGGTGCAGCGGATTGAGCGGACGCGATCGTAGCAGGCAAAACAGATAGGCTCAGTGCCAAAGCGCCCATTCCCAAAACGCTGGAGATTTTTGAAGTTTTCATGATTAGAATCCTTAAGCTTTATGACTGGATGTGAACACTACACAATTTATTGACTCACCAAACAGACGAAATCATTCTTAAGCTGGAGATGGTGATCTGCTTAAAGTTCAGTTTTATTTTTCTCTCAAAATTGTGGCTAGATTATGGCTCACTTAAAGCCGATCGTAATCCCTCGACAACGCGGTCGAGTCCGACGGCCCGTGAGGCTTTGAACAAAAGGCGATCCCCAGTTTTTATAGTCTGCTTTAAGTGCTCAATGATGTCTGCGTGGGTGACAAATTTTTGAGCATTGAGAGAGGAGGCTCCGATCGTCAGTGCAGTCGCTTCTGGCTCATCGGCCAGGATTAATAGTTGATCTAGCTGAAGATGTTTGACCATCGCGCCCACTTGTTGATGAAAGTCGAGGGAGCGATCGCCCAATTCTTTCATGGTTCCTAAGATGGCAATGTGTCGCTTGCCGGGGGTTTGTGCCAGAAGTTTTAAGGCGGCTAACATCGACTCCAGCCCGGCATTGTAGGTTTCGTCCAGTATCACGATATCGTTGGGCAAGTCAAACTTTTGCGATCGTCCTCCGGGTAGACAGACTGCTAGATGGGTTAGTTGTGATTCATCTAAGTGAAGCGCTTTGACCACTGCCAAAACTGCTAAAAAGTTGAGCGCGTTGTGTTCTCCAGGAAGCGGTAAATGGAATGGGATAGATTGTACTTTTAGCGTTTCAGAATCTATCAACTGCCCGTGAACGTCGCCGCCCTGTAGACCATAAGTGATGGTTTTTCCGGGCCATACCATTTGAGCCGTCTTTAGCAGTAACGGGCTGTCATGATTGAGAATCGCGATCGCATCACTTGACATTTCTGCCAGCAATTCACATTTTGCTTGAGCGATCGCGGTTTCTGATCCCAATCTGCCGATGTGTGCCGTTCCCACATTTGTAATGACTGCGATATCAGGACTGGCGATTTGACTGAGTAAAGCGATTTCTCCTTGCGCTCTCATTCCCATTTCAACAACGGCATAATTATAATCATGATCGAGTTCCAACAGCGTTTTAGGAACTCCGATTTCGTTGTTGTAGTTTGCTTGAGTTTTGAGAACTTTTCCATAGTGTGACAGCGCGGCTGCGATCAGTTCCTTGGTAGTAGTTTTGCCGACCGAGCCTGTAATGGCAATCACCGGAATATTGAATTGTTTACGCCACCAGTGAGCGATCGCTTGATAGGCTGCCAACGTATCTGAAACGATCAGCAGATTTGAGTCTTGAGTCGGGAATTGGGTATCGACGATCGCGGCGATCGCGCCCTGTTCTAAAGCAGCGTTGACAAAATTGTGTCCGTCAAACTTTTCGCCCCGCAATGCTAAAAAAACTTCACCCGGTTTGATGTTGCGGCTGTCGGTGGTGATGTGGGTGGCGGTTTTGGTCAGGTCAGACAACTGATGAGCAGCACCCAGAACTTCGGCCAATTGAGCAAGCGTGGCGTGGAAAGGCATAGCGGAAGGGATGAGAGAGGGCGTTGCCCCGCTTTCGCGAGGAGGGATGAAAGAATGGTGCCAATTGATTTTGGGTGTGGGCATTCCTTCGCTGATTATTAAAGAGCGATTCGATCGTTTTTGTCAAAGTTGGGAGCGATCAGTCTCGCAAATCAGTGTTTTGAGTTGGTTAGACCTCAGATCCTCTTCTAGTATTACGGCTGTAGAGTAGCTACAATACAGCATTACTCAGGAAGACAAACATTTTTGCTATGCTTTCATGTCAATCAATTCTGGCAACAGCCGCAACTCCAATTTCAAAGAACGATGTTTTGGTTGGTGATTAGTTGCAGATCGGTGGCTAAGAACTAATGACTAATGACCCGCCGTTTGAAGATTCTTACAAATGATTCAAGACTGATATAGATGAACTCGAAACTGTTATCGCTCAAAAAAATAAGGTCTGGATCTAGATGATCGTTGACCCTTTTAGTTAAGGCATCTTAAGGTAGGTCTTGGGCAACTACCGTGCAGAAACGTTTCGATCGCTAGTGAGGATTGTGGCGACTTGACAGTACCTCAATTTTTGGGATGTTCCTGTCCCAGATGATTTATCACCCTGATTCAGCAACGCCGAATTACCCTTCTCTCTTTACCAATTAAAACTCAAACGCTATTTTTTGAAGGGATCATGCTCGGCTAAAATCTTCTCTAATTTGGCTTCATCCACTCTCGAAATTAGCCGCTTGGATTCGTGAATATCGCGAGTGGTTTTTGACAGACTAAAGGTAGAGCCAACCGTAAACAAAACGCCCATTCCCATATATCAATAGTCCGGACGATTTTTAGGAGAGGGAATCGACAAGAAAGCCATCGAT